>JANNNF010000020.1:0-2496 GCA_031398405.1 Rhodobacterales bacterium
GGGCAAATTCGATGCCGTGCTGACGATGGGGCCCAGCCCCGAACGGCGTGAAGTGATCGACTTCAGCAATCCTTATGTCATCACGCCTGACACGTTTCTCGTTGACGCCAACGGCCCGCTCGCAGACCTGCCTTATACAGGGGTCAAACTGTCAATCGACAGTGAAGAAGGCAAACAAGCGATGGCTGAACTCAAGGAGCTGTTCAAGGGCGCGACCATCGGCGCCACCCTGTCGACCACCCAGTTGCAGTTCGCCGAGGCCTATTTTGCCGACGGGTCGGAAATCAAAAGCTACAAGTCATCGCTGCAAAGCCAGCTTGATCTGTCCAGCGGTCGGCTCGACGGGATCGTGGACAACCTCGTATTTGCCAATGTGATGGCCGAAGAAAGCAACGGCGCTCTCAAGGTCGTGGGCCCCTGGATGACCGGCAGTATTATGGCGACTGACGTCTGTTTTGGGATTCGCAAGGATGAGCCCGAGCTGCAGCAGATCCTGAACGCCGCAATTGCAGAGATGGCTGCCGATGGCACGTTGAAGGCGCTTTCCGAGAAATGGTTCAAAATGGATCTTAGCCCATCCTGAAACTTTCAAGCCAAGGCAGGCGTCGTACGCAGGATCACCTTCGGCAACCACTTGCGCCCCCACGCTTTTCAAGGTGGGAAACTGCCCGCGATGGTCATGAGTTGGAGAGTATCTCATTCTCAAGGCGTCTCTCCGTTCTAGCCGTTCGGAAAAGTTATCGTGCTGCGAACTCTCATTTCAACGGCCGCTTTTGCAATATGCTGCACATGGATGGCTGCATCACCTGACCGCTTGCCACCCGTTGCGACGACTGAGCCGGACTTAGACGCGTTTCGCCCATTGCGGCCAATCGACCTTGGACGCGCCGTAAGTCACATGATCCGAACCGGCAGTTCGTGATTGGCGCAGTAAAGATTGTCCGCCGATCATGATGATGCGGACTTTGTGCACAAAGAAACTGTCATTCGTCTGAAAAGAAGGGCCGGCCATTACGGTGCGCGACAGTCGCAAACTAACGATGTCGTCAGCGGTGTTGGCTGTACCCTGCCCTGCCATGCGTTCGATCCTTCCGAGTGTCCTAATGTCGTGCAATTGCGTGTCCTCTTTCGGGCGATTGAGACGATCAAAAAGCGGGAACCGCCACGGACGTTGCGGCATCACAACGAAGGCAGTCGCCCTGCGGTCTAGATTTCGGGAAAGTATCCACTCTCTCGAAAAGGAATGACACATGCTGACCAGACGCGCTGCACTCATGGGGGCCGCACTGGTTGCCGCCTCGCCCTACGTCATCAAAACCTCTGTTGCGGCCGAAGAAATCATGGATACTTCGGCGGCGGCCCCGGTGGATCTGTCGGCCATGACACGCCGCAAAGTAAAGCTGGTGACACCCCCTTTCGTGCATGAGCACGAACAGGTTGCGGCAACACCGCCGCAGATCATCGAGTTTGAAATGAAGATCATTGAAAAGGAAATTCAGGTCGATGAAAACGCTTGGATGCAGGCGATGACCTTCAACGGCTCGGTTCCCGGGCCGATGATGGTGGTGCATGAGGGCGACTATGTTGAACTCACGCTGTTCAACCCGCCGGAAAACATGATGCAGCACAACATCGACTTTCACGCGGCGACGGGTGGTCTTGGCGGCGGCTCTCTGACTTTGGTGAACCCCGGTGAAAAGACCGTGTTGCGGTTCAAGGCGACACGCCCGGGGGTGTTTGTTTATCACTGTGCGCCGGGTGGCCCGATGATCCCGTGGCACGTCGTGTCTGGTATGTCGGGCTGCATCATGGTGCTGCCGCGTGACGGGCTGAAGGACCATCTTGGGGCACCGGTCTCTTACGACCGAATCTATTACATCGGCGAAAATGACTTCTACATTCCTCGGGGCGAGGATAGTGCCTACATGCGCTTTGCCGATGCGGGCGAAGGTTATTCCGGCATGCTGGAGGTGATGAACGGCCTGATCCCGTCGCATGTGGTGTTTAACGGCCGGGTCGGCGCGCTGACCGGCGACACGGCGCTGACGGCCGAGCAGGGGGAAACTGTCTTGTTTGTCCATTCTCAGGCCAACCGCGACACCCGCCCGCACCTGATCGGCGGGCATGGCGATCTGGTCTGGGAGACCGGCAAGTTCAACAACCCGCCCGAGCGCGATCTGGAAACATGGTTCATTCGCGGCGGATCTGCGGGTGCGGCGCTTTATACCTTCCTGCAACCGGGCGTCTACGCCTACGTCAACCACAACTTGATCGAGGCTGTCAATCTGGGGGCCACGGCGCATGTGATCGTCGGCGGCGACTGGAACAACGACCTGATGGAACAGGTGGTAGCTCCAGTCGAGTACGACGCCGTGCACGAAGGCCGCACAGCGCTGCCGTAACCTTTTGCGCAATGTATCCCGGGCGGCCATAAAGTCGGGGCCGCCCTGTTTGCTCATGGAGCAGTCATGAAAACTGGGTTCGTCTTTGTGGCGG
>JANNNF010000026.1:0-2914 GCA_031398405.1 Rhodobacterales bacterium
TCATTGGGCCATTTCAGCGCAAACGACGCGGGCAACCCGGTCAGCGCAACAAAGGCATCGCGCAGGGCAAGCGAGGTGACAAAGGATCGCAGCGCCACCAGCTCGGGCGGTTCCAAAGGCTTCATCACCAGCGTGCCATAGAAATTTCCACGCGGCGAGGCCCATGGCCGTGCGCGACGCCCCCGGCCTGCGGTTTGTTCCCCCGCCAAGATCCATGTGGGGACTGTGCATCCCTGCCGAAAGCCTTCGGCATTGGTGCTGTCGACGGTGGCCAACAGGTGCTTGTCAACACCTGCAGGCCAGTCGAGCCTAGCGGACAAGGGCTTCCGCCGCCACCGCTGCCGCAGGTTCAATCCCGAACAGGTTGATCACTCCGACCAGCATGATCGCTGCCACGCCCATCAGGACCACCCACTGCACCGGTGACATGCGGCTTTCCAGCGGCTCACCCTCACTGCCGAAATACATGTAGAACACGATGCGCAGATAGTAGAACGCGCCGATCACCGATGCCACAGCCCCCGCCAATGCCAGCCAGCCCATGCCTGCATCGATTGCCGCTTTCAGCACATAGAACTTTCCGAAAAAGCCCACCATCGGCGGCACCCCGGCAAGGCTGAACATCAAAATCAGCATCGCAAGTGCTTTCAGCGGCTCCGCCTTGGCGAAATTGTTCAGGCTGCCAATGTCTGTGACGGGGCGGCCATCGCGTTCCATAGAAAGGATAAAGGCAAAGGTGCCAACGTTCATGGTGACATAAATCGCCATGTAGACCAGCATCGCCTGCACACCTTCGGCCGTGCCAACCGCAAGCCCGATCAGCGCATAACCCATATGAGCGATGGACGAATAGGCCATCAGCCGCTTGATATCGCGCTGCCCGATTGCCGCAACTGCGCCAAGGAACATCGACACCACGGCCAATGCCGCCAGCACCTGCCCCCATTGGCCCGGAATACCGCCGAACGCATCCTGCACCACCCGCGCAATCAGCGCCATCGCGGCCACCTTGGGGGCGGTCGCAAAGAACGCCGTCACCGGCGTCGGGCTGCCTTCATACACATCGGGCGTCCACATGTGGAAGGGGGCTGCCGACACCTTGAACGCCAGGCCCGCCAGCATGAACACAAGGCCGAACAGCAGGCCCAAAGGCACATCCGCCTGCACAGACGCAAGGATGCCGGAAAACAGCGTGGTGCCCGCAAAGCCATACACCAACGACGCGCCATACAGCAGCAGCCCTGACGACAGCGCGCCAAGGACAAAGTACTTGAGGCCCGCTTCGGTCGATTTCACACTGTCACGGCGCAGCGCGGCGATGACGTAAAGTGCAAGGGATTGAAGTTCCAACCCCATGTAAAGCGCCATCAGATCCCCGGCCGAAACCATCATCATCATGCCAACGGTTGCAAGGCAGACAAGGATCGGAAACTCGAAACGCAGCAGATCGCGCCGCATCATGTAATCCTGGGCCATCACCAGAACGGCGGCGGCCGACAGCAGGATTGTGACCTTGGCAAAGCGCGCGAAGGGATCGTCGATGAACATGCCACCAAAGGCCGTCCTCTCACCCGATCCACCTGCGCCGATCCAAAGGGCCAGCGCCACAAACAACCCCGCAGTGGCCCAGACCAGCGCCGGGGCCATTTTGTCTTTGGTGGTGTAGACGCCAAACATCAGGGCGGCCATGGCAAAGCCAGACAACACAATCTCGGGGAGGACGGTTTGGATATCGGGGGTCATCATGCGTCCTTTAGTGCGAGGCCACTTGCGTCGCCACTTCGGGCAACGCGGCATGGTAGTCAGAAACAAGGGCCGCAACAGACGGCCCGATGATATCGGTCACAAGGCTGGGGTAGATGCCAAGCAGCAGCGTCATCACCACCAAGGGCGCAAAGATCACGCGTTCGCGGCGATCCATGTCGGTGATGGTTTTCAGCGCCTCTTTGATCAGATCGCCCATCACAACGCGGCGATAGAGCCACAGCGCGTAAGCCGCCGACAAGATTACCCCAGACGTGGCCACGGCGGCCACCCATGTGTTGACCTGGAAAACCCCCATCAGGGTCAGAAATTCACCCACGAAACCCGAGGTGCCCGGCAAGCCCACGTTCGCCATGGTGAAGAACATGAAAATCAGCGCGTAGGCCGGCATCCGGTTTACAAGGCCGCCATAGGCGTCGATCTCGCGCGTGTGCATCCGGTCATAGATCACGCCCACGCACAGGAACAACGCACCCGAGATAAAGCCATGGCTGATCATCTGGAAAATCGCGCCGTCAATGCCTTGCTGGTTGGCGGCAAAAATCCCCATCGTCACGTAACCCATATGGGCGACAGAACTGTAGGCTATCAGCTTTTTCATGTCAGACTGCGCCAGCGCAACCAGCGACGTGTAGACGATGGCGATGGCCGACATCCATAACACCAAGGGCGCCAGCAGGTCGGACGCCACCGGGAACATCGGCAGGCTGAACCGCAGGAACCCATAGCCGCCCATCTTCAACAGGATCGCTGCCAGCACGACTGATCCCGCCGTCGGGGCCTGAACGTGCGCGTCCGGCAGCCAGGTGTGCACCGGCCACATCGGCATCTTCACGGCAAAGCTGGCGAAGAAAGCCAGGAACAGCATGGTCTGCAGCCCGCCGACGACCTGGAAGCCCAGCAGACTGAACGTCTCATGCCCGAAGTCATGCGCCAGAAGCAGGACAATGTCGGTGGTGCCGGCGTCCAGATACATCGCGATCATCGCGACCAGCATCAGGACTGACCCCAGGAAGGTGTAAAGGAAGAACTTGAAGGCGGCGTAGATGCGCGCCTGCCCGCCCCAGATGCCGATGATCAGGAACATCGGGATCAGCCCGGCCTCGAAGAAGAGGTAGAACAGCACCAGGTCCAGCGCCATGAAGACGCC
>JANNNF010000084.1:0-2686 GCA_031398405.1 Rhodobacterales bacterium
GTGGGCGGTCGAGATCGTGATCCCACGCGCCCGCTCTTCCGGCGCGCCGTCGATCTGGTCGTAAGCGCGGAATTCGCCAAAGTATTTGGTGATCGCTGCGGTCAGCGTCGTCTTGCCGTGGTCAACGTGGCCAATCGTGCCAATGTTGACGTGCGGTTTGTTTCGTTCGAACTTTGCCTTTGCCATGGTCGGGGCACCCTTGAATTGCGGAGCCAGTCACGGCCCGATGCTACATGCGCGGGCATCTAACCTTTGGGGCGGCGAAAATCAAGACCCGCGCCCCAAACGCTTGGCAGCGCTGTCAGTTCGAGGGCAGCGGGGTTGCGGTGACAGCCGGTGGTGCGACAGCCGTCAGCGGCGGCCCTGTTACGGGGACGGCTGGAACAGGGGCTGTCACTGTTGGCTTTACGGCCGGGGCCGACACCACTGTCGCGGCAGGCACCCCCACTACGGCACGTTTTGGCGGCATGCCGAACCATTCGGGGTTGTCGGCCAGCCAGCGTTCCACCGATTTGACGGCGTTATACGACAGCGCCTCCATCTGCTGGGCCTTGGTGCGGGTCAGACCGCTGCCGATCACCGTATCCCCGGACAAGCTTTCGAACACGGTCAGTTGCTTGCCTTCCGGGTTCAGCTTTTTGCCCGCCGCGTCGTCCCAGATATTGGCCGTCACCACCAAAATCGATTTTGGGGCCGCGACCACCGGGATACCGGGCGGCGCGAGGGCGAAGCCATCAACCGAAATGCCGAGGTTGTAAAGTTTGGTTCCCTGATAGCGGCCAAAGCGGTCGCTCACCGCCTTTTTCATTGCGACTTCCCATTCCTCGGGGGTCGCATTGCGCGAAATCGGCACTTTCTGGACGTTATCCGCCACGATGATGTTCAGCCCGAGCGCGAAATCCCCCAGAGCGACGGGTGGGTCAGCCAGATCATTTTTGCCACAGGCAGCAAGCAGGGTCATCGAGACGGCAAAGGCCGCGGCAGCACGAAACAGCATCAAGCAATCCTCAGGTTGGCAGCACCTTGTGCAGGGATATCTGCTTGGTGGCCCCTGCGCAACCATGCCACCTTGGCGGTCGGCATCGCACCACTATATTTATTATATACCCGGAAAGGGCCGCCATGACAGAACATCGCCCCATCACCCGCCCCTACCCTGCCCGCGTGCCGCTGAGCAATGTGCCGCTTGGGGTCTTTGGGTCGCTGCGAGCAGGCCGGCGCAATGTGCTGGAGCTGATCCCCGAGATTGCCACCCGTGCACCGATCGTTTCGGGGCGGACAGGCAAACGTTGGCATATGCTGATGGACCCGGACGGGCTGAAACAGGTGTTGCGCGACAAGGTGGAAGATTATCCCAAATCGGTGGTCACCAAGCTTATTCTGGAGCCCGCCATCGGGGACAGCCTGTTTGTGGCGGAAGGGCCGGAATGGATGTGGCAGCGCCGCACCGCAGCCCCTGTGTTCAGCCACCGCAACGTGGCGGCCTTGGCCCCCGTGATGACGCTGGCCGCTGAACGGGCCGTGGCGCGCATCGACAAGAGTGCCGGGCGGGCGGTGGATCTGTTTGACGAGATGGTGACAGCGACGTTTGAAGTGATCTCTGACGTGACGTTTTCCAACGGCGAAGGGTTTGACCGCGCCGCCGTGCACAAGGCGATTGAGCAGTATATCGGGCAGGCGGCCAAGGTCTCTTTGCTGGATATTCTGGGTGCACCTGCCTGGGTCCCGCGCCCCGGGCGGATGCTGACCGGGGCTGCGATGCGCGACATGAAGCGGGTGGCCGATATGTCCATCGACCAGCGCCGGGCCGAAGGTGCAAAGCCTGTGCCGGACCTGCTGGATCTGCTGCTTGCGGGTTCAGACCCGAAATCGGGGCGGCAGATGACCACGCCCGAATTGCGCGACAACCTGCTGACGTTCATTGTGGCGGGGCATGAAACCACGGCCCTGACCCTTGCGTGGTCGCTGTACCTGTGCGCCCACGACCCTGCGGTGCAAGATGCTGCGCGCGCGCAGGCGCAAGGAGTGCTGGGCGACCGTGCCGCCACCGCCGCCGACATTGCCGCCCTGCCCCTGATCCGGCAGATCGTGGATGAGGCGTTGCGCCTGTACCCGCCCGCGGCCTTTCTGTCGCGCACCGCCCAAAAGGCCGACACCCTGTGTGGTCGCGAGATACTGCCCGGCGATACTGTTGTGTTGCCGATCTATGCGCTGCACCGCCACCATGATCTGTGGGCCGACCCTGATGCGTTTGACCCCGCCCGCTTTGCCGACCCCAAGGCGATCGACCGTTTCGCCTATCTGCCGTTCGGCGATGGCCCCCGCATCTGCATCGGGGCGAACTTTGCGCTGCAAGAGGCGGTGATCATCCTGGCCACGATGCTGGCCCGTTTCCGCTTTGCCCTGATCCCTGGCAAGGCCCCGAAACCCGTGATGATCCTGACCCTGCGGCCAGAAGGTGGCGTGTGGCTTGCGGTGGACCGGGTATGAGACGTATGGGGCTTGCATCCGCGTCGTCCGATAGTCATGCAAGGCACTGTGACCCAAACACCTGATCCCCTCGCCCCGCTGCTTGCGACCCTTGGTTGGTCGGCATTCTTTGACGACCAGTTGACGGAAGATGACGCCCCGCTGGCGCCGATGCGCATATCGACGGTGCATCGGTCGCGGCTGACGGCAGTATCGC
>JANNNF010000351.1:0-27095 GCA_031398405.1 Rhodobacterales bacterium
CCCATAAAGAGGCGGTATTGCACATCGCTGATATCATCACAGATCGGGCCGCTCTGATCGGGGCCGCCAACACGCTGATCTTCCGCAAGGATGGCAAGATCCACGCTGACAACACCGATGGTACCGGCTTTATTGCAAATCTGCGCCAGCACGCCCCCCATTGGAACCCTGCCGCTGGTCCCGCCGCCGTAATAGGCGCAGGCGGCGCGGCCCGCGCGGTGGTCGCTGCACTGATCGAGGCGGGTGTGCCCGAAATCCGCCTCGCCAACCGCACCAGACCAAGGGCCGAGGCGATCCGATCAGACTTCGGTGCCAAAATCACCGTGCAGGAATGGGTGCAGGCCGCCCATATGATCGAAGATTGCGCCACCGTAGTGAACACCACCTCGCTTGGCATGGTTGGCAAGCCCGATTTTCGCATCGCGATGGATGCGATATCGCCACGCGCACTCGCCACCGATCTGGTCTATAACCCGTTGAAAACGCAGTTCCTTATCGCCGCTGAACAACACGGGGCCACTGTGGTCGATGGCCTCGGCATGTTGCTGCACCAGGCGGTTCCGGGCTTTGAACGCTGGTTCGGACACCGCCCCGAGGTGGATGAAGCGACCCGTGACGCCGTGCTGTCAGCATGACCTTCCTTTTGGGCCTTACCGGCTCTATCGGCATGGGCAAATCCACCACATCAGCGATGTTTGCCGCTCAAGGCCTGCCCGTCTGGGATGCCGACGCCGCCGTACACCGCCTTTACGCGCCCGGCGGGGCCGCAGTGGCCCTCCTCGCCACCCTCTGTCCCACAGCCTTGATCAACGGCAGCATCGACCGCACTGCCCTCAAGGCCTGGATAGCCACCAGCCCCACCGCCCTAGGCGAGATAGAGTCAATCGTACACCCCCTTGTTGCGGCTGACCGTGCCGCGTTTGTTGCCGAAACAGTCTCTGACATCGCAGTTTTGGACATCCCCCTGCTATTCGAAAATAGTACCGAGGCGGAGCTCGACGCGACACTGTTGGTCACCGCCCCCGCAGCATTGCAACGCGCCCGCGTCATGGCACGCCCCGGCATGACCGACGTACAATTCGCTTTGATCCTTCAACGCCAAATGCCCGACGCCGAAAAGCGCCGCCGCGCCACCCACATTGTTGAAACCCTGTCGCTGCGCAGCACGGAAAGCTATATCACCGCCCTGATTGCCCATATCCGAGGCCGCTATGCGTGAGATCGTTCTTGATACGGAAACCACAGGCCTCGACCCAGCAACGGGTGACCGCATTGTCGAAATTGGCGCGGTAGAGCTGTTCAACCAGCTGCCCACCGGACGCACTTATCATCAGTATTTGAATCCCGAACGCACCATGCCGAAAGAGGCGTTTGACGTGCATGGCCTCGGCGACGATTTCTTGCGAGACAAGCCCCTGTTTCGCGCCATAGGCCGGGCTTTTCTCGACTTTATCGGTGACGCGCAACTGGTGATACATAATGCCGCTTTCGACATGAAATTCCTGAACCATGAACTTCAGCGCGCCAACATGCCCACCATCCCCTACGACCGCGCTGTTGATACCGTCTTGATCGCCCGCAAGAAATTCCCCGGCTCGCCTGCTTCTCTAGACGCGCTATGCCGTCGCTTCGGCATAGATAACTCAGCACGTGAAAAACATGGTGCATTGCTGGATAGTGAAATTCTGGCCGAGGTTTATCTGGAACTGATTGGTGGCCGTCAGCCCGACTTCGTTCTGTCGGCCAACCAGTCCAACAAAAGTCAGTCCGGGGATTGGCGTCCCCGCCCGCGCCCAACCGCCCTACCCCCCCGCATTACCGAAACCGAAGCCGCCGCCCACGCCGAGTTTGTCAATAAGCTGGGTGACGCTGCCATCTGGAAGCTGCGGACATAAAACTGCACACATAGAAAAGCCGGCCCCACAGGACCGGCCTTTGACCTGATACAACCTTAGTTGACCGCAGCCGTCGCAGGGGCTGCCGCTGCGCGCCGGGCGATTTCCTGCCGGTACAGCGCAAGAAAATCCACTGTGTCGATGTTCAACGGCGGAAAGCCCCCGTCTCGCGTCACATCCGAAATGATCCGACGGCAGAACGGAAACAGCAGCCTTGGGCATTCGATGAGCAGGAACGGGTGCAACTGGTCTTCTGGCACGCCCTCCACATGGAACACGCCGCCGTAATCGAGCTCCATCAGGAACAGCGTATCGCCATTCGCCTTGTTCTTCGATGTGACCTTGTACTTGGTGATCACGTCATACTGATGATCGCCAGCACGTTTGCGCGCATCTAGACTGACCGCGACCTGAATGTCGGGCTGCACTTCGCCTCCGGTCAGGCCCTTTTGCGCCACCAAATTCTCAAACGACATATCGCGCACAAATTGCGCCAGCACGCTCATCCGCATTTGCGGGGCAGCAGCGCCATTGTCTTCGTCGGCCATCCCTGAACTCCTCATTCGCACGGGTTGGCAGCGTGATATCAGGTCAAACGCCGCCCCTCAATGGCGCGTCCACCCTGATTTACCCCGCGTTGGTGGCTGGGCGGCCTCATCCTCGCCAACCTCATGGAATTCCGCGTCGATGAACCCCGGCTCTGGCCGATGTGCCTCACGTACCGGCATCCCGCGCACCTGGACTCGTGATGCCAACAGTCCGATCACCAAAGACCGCACCGGCGCAATCAACAGCAGCAAACCCAACGCATCGGTCAAGAACCCTGGCAGAATCAGCAAAAGTCCCGCCACCAGCGTCAGCACCCGATGGATAAGCGGTGACAGGGGGTCAACCGACCGCAAGCCGCTGCGCAACTCTGCTGCGCCTTGCATTCCCTGGGCGCGCAGGACAGACATGCCGATCATTCCCGACACAATGACCCAAGCCAACGTCGCCCACAGCCCGATCATGCCGCCTACAACCACAAACAGCCCGATTTCAATCAACGGAACCGTCAGTATCGCAACCAAAAGCCACATCTTTTGTCTCCTCAGGGCCTGTCCTGCGGCTTCATATGGCCGCAGCGGTAGACACTTGCCGACCCAACACCTACATAAGGTCCAGATCGTTCAAGACCAAGCCATCACGGCACCAATCTCGGGGTAACACAATGAGTTCGTCCATCGTTCAATTGCTGGTGCTGGCCGGAATCGCTGTATTCCTGATATTGAAGCTGCGTTCCGTACTGGGCACCCGTGAAGGCTTTGAAAAGCCTCCCATTCCGCTAGAGGACGTACGCCCGCGCACTCGTACCTTTGACGTTATCGAAGGCGGGCCAGACCGTGATATCACCGACCACGCTGCCGAAGGCTCTGCCGCTGCCAAAGCATTGACCGCGATGAAAACCGCCGAGCCGGGCTTTTCCGTCAGCACCTTTTTGCAAGGCGCGCGCGGCGCTTACGAAATGATTCTGATGGCATTTGAAAAGGGTGACCTTGATAGCATCCGCCCCTTCCTATCTGATGAAGTGGAGGCCACCTTTGGTGCTGCAATTGCCGCGCGCGAAAATCAGGGATTGACGGTCGAGGCCACTTTCGTCGGCATGAAGGAACTTGCCCTACAAGATGCGACTTATGACCGTGACACCAAACTTGGCGAGATTTCTGTGCGCTTTGTGGGTGAAACAACCTCGGTGGTTCGTAACAAGGCTGGTGTCGTGATCGAGGGCAGTCCGACCGAGATCAAGCGTCAGCGCGATGTTTGGACCTTTGCCCGCCGCATGGGGGTTGATGATCCCAACTGGCAACTTGTTGGCACCGGCGACTGACCCGGGGGTTTGATGCGTGCCGCCCTTCGCGCCCTTCTGGTCTGCTTTGCGATGACGGCCACCCCAGCCGCTGCGGAACTGCTGACGTTCGAAGACCTTGATGGCTGGTATGAGGATAATCAGACCGAAGGGCTTATCGCCTTTCTTGAAACCTGTGATGCTCTTGACGCCCCAGACTGGCGGCCCATCTGCAAACTTGCCCGGGATGTGCCGCAAGACGATGCCTCTGCCCGCAGCTTCTTTGAACTGTTTTTCAAACCGGTCCTGATTGGCGCGCCACCCGCCCTGTTCACCGGATATTACGAACCCGAACTGCCCGGCTCGCCGGTTCGCACGCCGCGCTACGCGTACCCGATTTATCGCAAACCGCCCGAGCTGACGGAAGGTCAGGTTTGGCAACCCCGCTCGGTAATCGAGGGCGGCTTGCTCCGGGGCAGGGGCCTTGAAATCGCATGGCTTGATGACCCGGTAGAGGTATATTTTCTTCAAATTCAAGGGTCTGGCCGTATTCGTATGCCCGACGGTCATGTGGTGCGTGTAGGCTACGGTGGCAAAAACGGCCAACCCTATCGCTCGGTAGGGCAAGAAATGGTCCGCCGCGGGACCCATACGCTGGATCAGGTTTCGGCTCAGGAAATTCGGGCGTGGGTCAAACGCAACGGGGCCGTGGGGCAGGCGCTGTTAAACCATAATCCGTCCTATGTTTTCTTCCGCAAGCTAGACGATCTGCCCGCTGACCGTGGCCCGATCGGGGCCATGGGGCGGTCGATCACCACGCTGCGATCCGCTGCGATTGACCCCGCGTTCATCTCGCTTGGTGCCCCGCTGTGGGTCGAAAAAGACGGCCGCAACCCAATCCGTCGCTTGATGATCGCGCAAGACACTGGTGGCGCAATCAAGGGCGCGCAGCGCGCCGATATTTTCTTTGGCACTGGCGATGCGGCGGGTGACTCTGCGGGCACGGTTAAGGATGGTGGTCGGTTGATTCAACTGCTGCCCATCGACCGCGCCTATGCCATGTTGCCTGGCGGTTGATCGATGGCCCGCCGCCGCTCACTTCGCCCGGAAGAAGAAGAACTCTGGCATACAGTGGCCCGCACCGCGCGGCCGATGCACCCCAAGCATGCGCAACCGCTCGCCGTCTCGATCCCGCCGCGCGCTGACCCCACACCCGTGGTGCCCCAGATGCCACGTCTGCCTTACTTCACCCTTGGCGAAAAGGCCCGTACCCTGCGCGCCCACGATATTGCCCCCAGCCTGAAGGCTGGGCTAACCAATGCTCCCCTGCAGATGGATGCTAAAACCTACGGAAAAATGACCCGTGGCAAACTCGCACCCGAGGCCCGCATCGACCTGCACGGCCTGACCCTGGCCGAAGCTCACCCCGATCTGATTCGCTTTATCTTGAACGCGCAAAGTGCCGGGCTGCGGCTGGTGCTGGTGATCACCGGCAAGGGTAAACGTGGCGATGACACTGGCCCGATCCCCCAACGTATGGGCGCGCTGCGCCATCAAGTGCCGCAATGGCTGCGCATGAGCCCCATGGGGCAAGCCGTGCTGCAAGTGACCGAGGCACACCTGAAGCATGGAGGAGCAGGGGCCTATTACGTCTACCTGCGGCGCTGACCAAGCCATTGCCTTACCGGAACCAGGCGAAGGACGTGGGACAGGTCGGATTCTGAAGTCTCGCTGTCAGCAAAGGCACTTCCGCCGTGCACAAGTTTGTTATTTATCTGACGGCCAAGTTTCAGCGTCAGAAAATCCGAACTTAGCAGCACATTGATATCCATTCAGATCAGGTGGCGGTTTCGGACTGCAATCTGTGCCATTTGCGGTCGTGATAAACCAAGGCTTGCCCAGTGGTTTTTGCGCTAACCTCGCCTTCCAGCAACTCGGCACTGACCACGGCAGCTCCTTGCACCGGCAGTGTGCCGATGATCCGGGCGCGAAACCATGTTCCCACCCGGCTATAGCGCGGCTCGCCCGTTGGAAGGCGCATCCAGTCCACCCCCGGACCAAAGCGGTCAGCCCCGCTGGTGGACCCAAGCTGGGCCAGGTGAAGGTCGTCAAAGCCCAGCATGTGAATGACGATGGTTTCAGCATCCAGCAGCGGCTGCGCTGCACTGGACGCCAATGACAGCGAAAACGCGACAATTGGTGGGTTAGAGCTGACCGAGATCAACGAACTGACTGTCAGCGCCACGGGTGTTCCGTTGTTGTCAGCTGTCAACAAGGCCACGCCAGCCGGATGGCAACGGAACGCATCACGGAATGCTGCGGTCATGGGGTGAGGATCGGTCATCTGGATATACTTTCTTACAAGGTGCCGTCCCGGTTTTTTAGGGTCAGGATGGCATTATCGTGTTACTACTTGACAATCAGCTGTCAAACTTTGTCAGACCAGATGCCGACAATGTCACGGCCTGCGTTGGTCACGATCGCTGGCGCGATGGTAAAGTGCTTTGTGGCCGGCATCTTCTGACGGAAAATCCGCTGCACGGTGCCTTTGCACAAGGACGACCGTCTGCTGCACGGCAGGCAAAGCCGCCGGCATCAACGCCCGCTTCGTGCTTTGTGAAGGTGAGCAAGGATCTTCAACAGCATTGGCGTTGGCCTTGAGGACCGGGCCGATTTCAGCGAATTGTTTTAGCAAGACGTTGTGGCCTGCCTTGGTACCCCAGTATCTGGCATGGTGCTTTAGCGGCTTGTTCATCGTTGGTCCTCCATCTGATCAATTGGGTCAGGCGGAGAGAAAATCGCCTATTTCTTTCAAAACTTCTGGTTTTTCTTGCAAGGCCAGACGGCCCGCATAAGGAATGCTGATCAGGCCTGCAACCCGCCAATCAACGCATCGCGTGCCACGCCAAACTCGTTGCGCTGATGGAAGAAGACCGAAAAGCTCGCCCATAAATCAGAAGGGTTGACTCACAAACTGACACGCCGATGCAACTGGACGATCGGCTCTACAGGATCACATGGCCATCACAGAAAGAATGGCCGAAGCCATCTCTCGGTCTGAGAATGGTTTGCCCAGCACGGCATAGTGCGGCAAGCCTTCCGCTCCAACGACCATCTGTTGACCAGTGGCGAATATAACGCGCAGCCCTTGCGACATATCAACCGCTTGCCTCGCCAGATCGACGCCCGACATGTCAGGCAGGCCCACATCCACGATCAGAACATCAAACTTCTCGCGCACAATTCTTTCGAGCGCCGCTTTTCCCATGCCCACATCCTGTACCAAGCAGCCGCTTTCAGTCAGGAATGCGACAATGTCCATTCGGATCAAAACCTCATCTTCGCAGACCAGAACGCGCAGGCCAGCCATCACATCCGCAGAATTTTCTTGGGCAGGGGCTGGCACATCAGGGTTGACCGGTTCAACAAAAGCCTTCTCAGTCGTCGCCCGCGCGATTGGTTCGCCCGTCCTGCCTAGGACTTCGCGGATTTTGAGGGAGAGCTGTTCTTGCGTATAAGGCTTGCTCAGCAATTGAACGCCCGGGTCCAGCCTGCCGCCGTGGACGATGGAATTCCGAGTGTAGCCGGATGTGAAAAGCACTGGCAGATGTGGCAGTAAAGATTGGGCGCGGTCCGCCAATTCGCGGCTGGTAATCTTGCCAGGCATCACGACGTCTGTGAACAACAGGTCAATTCGTACGCCGCTTTCGATCACTGCAAGCGCTCGGTCAGCATCGCGCGCCTGAAGGATGGTGTATCCCAGATCATCCAGCAGACTTGCTGCGGTGATACGGACATCTTCATCATCTTCAACAAGCAAGATCGTCTCATGTCCGCCTGTAAGATCCCCATGTGCAAAATTGGCGGGAAGTTCTTCGGCCCCCAGCGACCGCGGAAGATAGATTTTAACCGATGTTCCGCAGTCGATCTCACTGTAAATCTTGATATGGCCACCAGATTGCTTAACAAACCCGTAGACCATTGACATGCCAAGGCCCGTCCCCCGACCTTCAGGCTTGGTCGTGAAGAAGGGATCGAAGACCCGATCTATAACGTCGGGCGACATCCCCGACCCGGTGTCGGTAACAGCCAGCATGACATATTGGCCGGGAGCGACATCGAGGTGACTGCGCGCGTAGGCGTCATCAAGATATGCGTTGCCCACTTCAATTGTCAGCTTGCCATGCCCTTCCATCGCATCGCGGCCGTTGATCGCCATGTTAAGGATCGCGCTTTCAACGTTTGTTGGGTCAACGCACGTGTTCCACAGGCCGCCTGCGACGATGGTTTCCACCTCAACCGCCTCTCCTATCGCGCTGCGCACGATGTTGTCAGCGTCACGCAAAAGGCGGCCAAGGTTGATCACCTTGGGTGCGAGCGGTTGTCTACGGCCGAACGACAGCAGTTGCGATGCCAGTGTAGCCCCTCGCTCAACAGCCTTCATGGCAAGTTCGACGCGCGGTATCACCTCTGAACTGGGGTCCATCCGGCGTAGGGCCAGTTGAAGACTGCCACTGATCGTTTGCAGCAGGTTATTGAAATCATGTGCAATTCCCCCTGCCAAGTTGCCGACAGCTTCCATTTTCTGACTTTGGCGCAGAGCGGCATTAACGGCCTCCAGCTCTCGGCTGCTTTCGGCGACCCTTTCCTCCAGAATCTGATTCATCTGGGCACTTGCCGCTTCGGCCAGCTTGCGGTCTTCAATATCGGTGTTGGTGCCCACCCAGCGTTCTACCCGGCCATGCTCTAAAAAGATCGGCACCGCCCGTACAATGAACCAGCGATACGCGCCGTCATGCCGGCGGATGCGGAACTCGGTTTCATAGGGAATACCGCGTGCAATTGCAGCACTCCACAATGAACCGGCAGAATCGACGTCCTCTGGATGCACAACTTGTGACCAAGCCGATCCAAAAAGGTCATCCTGACCTAGCCCCGTATAGGTGCAGGTTTGCTCATTCAGCCAATCAAGTCCGCCATCGGGTTGTGCAGTCCACACGTGGTTTGGCATGGACTGTGCCATGACACGAAACCGTTCACGGGTCTCTAACAGCTCCATCTCGGCAAGCTTTTGTCGAGTTACGTCATGGCCTTGAGCAAAAATGCCAGTTATCTGCCCTTGAGCGTCACGCAAAGGATGAAAAACGAAGTCCACATAACGCTGTACGTGTTCCCGGTCTGTTTGCGGGCGAAAGCGAACCGCAGCATTTGCCTGCGCGAACGGCACACCGGTGGAATAGACTTGATCCAGCAGTTCAAAAAATCCTTGCCCGGCGAGTTCGGGCAACGCTGTTCGTACCGATTGTTGAAGAATATTTTCGCGTCCCACAAGGTCCAGATACGCCCGGTTTGCGAGTTGAAACACATGATCAGGCCCGGAAACGATTGCGATAAAGCTGGGTGCCTGATCGAAAATGGTCCGAAAGAACTCGGCCACGCTGCCAAGTTCAAGATTTTGCTTCGATACGGCCTCGGCTCGCCGGATCATGGTGGCATGATCCGCAGATTCAATAACCGAGTTATCAGCGCTTGCAACGTAAAGCTGCGTCACATCGTTGGTGTTCTGCAGCAGGTATTCGACCTCGCCACTTGCGTCCTTCAACGGGGTGTGCGTCGCGCTCCAATACCGTGACTGCGTGGAGCCATCCTGCGTGGTAATAGGATATGGAATCAAGGGCAGGTGATCAGTGACGCCAAATTCAAACACCCGCTTGAACGAACTTTTCAGCATCCGGTCGGCAACCGAGTCTGATGGTGCCGGAAACTCTTCGATAATGATGCGGCCTATAATCTGCTCACGCGACCGGCCAGTTACCGCAAGATAGGCTTCGTTTACCCATACCATCCTAAGATCGCGGTCAAGCAGCACATGGGGCGAGGGCGAGGATGCAAAAATTGCATCCAAATCAATCAACATTCGCAGGGTCCTTGCGGCATCATGTGCCAAGCCAGATGAGTATCAAATCCAGCGTTCATTTGTCACTTGGGTAGACAAAAGCTGGTTGGCTTTGTCAATCGCTAGCCCGAGCGGTTGCTGAATAACTGTCTTTTCGCAGTGTAAGCCCGGTTGAAAAGAGTCGAAAGAATGCAAGCACAAAGGCCCGCTGGACGGCGGGCCTTTGCTTGTCAGTGTGTGGATCTATCAGCCTTCAAATTTCGGCATAGCTTCCAGTTCTTCTTTGGTTTTGCTGAGGTATACGCGAACCTCATCACCTGCATCGGTGCGCAGGATGTCGATGTCGGCAATGGCGAGTGCCACAGGCTTTTCGCCCAAGCCGAGGAAACCACCGACGTCTACCACAGCTTGCGTAACCTGACCGGCGTCGGACAACACGAGGGTGCCAATATCACCGATCCATTCGTCATTGGCGTCATAAACTTTGGCGCCCGTCAGTTTTTCCGAGGTCAGATATTCAGTCTCTGCCGCCACGTACCCTTCACGGGCAATCGGCTCGCGCACAGCGGGGGCCGAAGTTGTGTCGGTCGCAGCAGCGGTCGTGTCCGTTGCGGCGGTCGTATCCGTTGCGGCGGTCGTGTCCGTGGCGGCGGTCGTGTCAGTAGAGGCGGTCGTATCCGTAGCAGCCGTCGTGTCGGTTGCGGCTGTCGTATCAGTAGCAGCCATCGTGTCTGTGGCAGCTTCGCTCATAGTGTATTCCGGAGCAGCCTCAAAATCTGCGCGGGCGGCCGACATCACAAGGAAAAAATCGTCAGCGCTGTCAGCTGTTGCCGAGTCACTGACAAACTTGATCGCTTCCATGCCGACGGCAACGCGACGCTCGCCCATACCCAGAAATCCACCGATGTCGACCAGAACAGCGTCAACTTTGCCATCGCGGGTCAAGATCACGTCGTTGATTTCACCAATGTCATCCCAGCCCTCTTGCAGGCCGTTGTATTCGGTCGCGTCAATCGCCGCTTCTGACGCATAGACGCGCATGCCGATGAAGTTGGAGGCACGGACTTCCAGCGGATTTGCAGCGGGCCGGAACGTGGTGGAAGCAGTTTGTGCGAAGGCCGAACCCGCAAGTGCGGCTAGAACAGCCGTCGAAAGCATGAGGTTTTTCATCGTAGTCTCCTGTCATCGTTTTGTTTGCTGACGCATTTGTGCGCTGCCTACACAACGCGGCCAAGCGACTGGAGTTCCTAAATTAATCAATTATTTCAGCAGGAACCATCTTGAGAGTTTTGCGTTTGTGACCCCGACCGTTCTGAACTTGTTGAATTTTAGATCCGTTCGGACAGTCGACCAAAATGTCCAAACCCTTATCCAGGCTAAGCCGCAGCCCGCCCTGCCCCCTTTTGAAAGGCGGACCGAGATGCCGCGTAGCACGCAACAATCCGAACCAGATCAACAGTTGCACCTTCCCCCTTTGCGGCTTTGCATTCGCCTTCGTGACATAGCGCTGCAAGGTCTGTCAGCCCAAGGTTCAGCGCGGATCCTTTCAGAAAGTGGAGCCGTGATTCGACCTGATTGGCCGGCAGACCAAGGCCAAGTTGGTGCACAACCTCATCCGCCTCTTCCAAAAACAAGCCAGCCACCTCTGCAAAGCCGTCTTCGCCAAATTCAGATCGCAACTCATTCACCCGGTCCCAGTCGATCATCGCATAACCCCATCCCACAACCCCACCTTCAAACTGCTCGTTATCTCTTAACAAACGGTAAGCCTGTCCCGGCCATACCGTTGTAATTTTAGCTTTCATTCGGCGTTAAGCTCTGTCGCGCAAGGTTGACGCAGGATCGCAAATAGGGGTGGCAGGTGCGTCAGGCGATAACAGCGCGGAAGGAGCAAACGGCTGCTTCAGAGGCATCGCCCCGGCATGTCTTGGTGGTGGATGACAGCAAGGCGCAGCGCCGGATGATGACACTGTTTCTGGCACGGTGGGGTTATGTGGTCTCAGAGGCGGCCTCCGGCGATGAGGCAATGGTGGTTTGCGCCAATAAGGTGGTGGATATCGTGCTAAGCGATTGGATGATGCCGGGGATGAACGGCGTCGATTTCTGCCGCGCCTTCCGGCAATTGCCTCGGCAAGACTATGGATATTTCATTCTGCTGACCTCCAAATCCGAAAAGTCTGCTGTTGCGGATGGGTTGGAGGCCGGGGCCGACGATTTCCTGACCAAGCCGGTGAACCCCGATGAACTGCACGCACGGTTGCGGGCCGGGGAACGGATTTTAGGGATGCAGGCCGAGTTGGTGCAACAAAACCGACTGGTCGGGGCGACGCTGGATGAATTGCAAAAGCTGTATGATTCACTGGACCGTGATCTGATAGAGGCCCGAAAGCTGCAACAAACCCTTGTCCGCGACCGCTTTCGTGATTTCGGCCGGGGGGCCGCATCTATTTTGCTGCGCCCGTCGGGACATGTCGGGGGTGATCTGGCAGGGTGTTTCCCGATAAACGACACAAGGGTTGCGCTGTATTCGGTGGATGTGTCGGGACATGGCGTGGCCTCCGCTATGATGACGGCACGGCTGGCGGGTCTGTTGTCTGGGTCGTCGCCTGAACAGAATTTGGCGCTGACCGGGGGGCGCGACGGCAGGGCGGGGGCATGGCCGCCAGAGGTTGTGGCACACCGGTTTAACCGCCTGATGATCGAGGATTTTCAAGTTGACCAGTACTTTACCCTCGCCTACGCAGATGTGGATCTGGCCACGGGTGGGGTGCAACTGGTGCAGGCGGGCCACCCGCACCCGTTGATCTTGCGGGCCGGCGGAAGAATTGAGAGGATCGGCCAAGGCGGCCTGCCCATCGGGCTGATCCCGGGTGCCTGCTTTGAACGGGTCGAGGCGCAGTTGTACCCCGGCGATCGATTATTCCTGATGTCTGACGGCTTGACCGAATGTCCAGGGGCGGATGGCGGCGATCTGGGCGAAGAAGGGTTGGAAACCTTGCTGCGCCAGAACTACGTGCTTGATAGCCCGGAGTTGTTAGAGGCGCTGGTGTGGGATCTGGTGAATTTTGCCGGGCGCGAAGAATTTCCTGATGATGTATCAGGCCTCATGTTTGACTATCGCGGTTGAACCGCCCGCAAAAGCATCGCCCGGTCACCGTCATTTGCCAGCACATCCAGCGCCTGCGCCACTCGTAGCCACACGGCGGTATGGCCCGCTTCGGTGGGTGGGCCCAAAGGATACACTGGGCGGGCTAAATACACGGTGCAAACCTTTTCGGCCCACATGTTGTAGTCCGGCATATAGGTGAACCGCCGATACACCCCGATCCGACGGATGTTGCCGATTTTCCAACCGGTTTCTTCGCTTACCTCGCGGTGCAGTGCGGCGAGCGGGTGTTCGCCTGCATCAATTCCGCCCCCCGGCAGTTGGTATTCCGGCACTGGGGCCTTTTGATGCGTCGCCAAAATACTGTCGCCACGCAGCAACACGGCATAAACCCCCGGCCTGCGGGTATAGCGTTGCCCATCCACCACGGGTTCGCCGAAGCGCCGAATTCCAGATGCCCTGATCATCGCGTGCCTCTTGGTGCTGTGGTTGCCCTACCTATATAGGCGCGGTATGCCAACACTGGCACGTTTAGGAAACCCCATGACCATTGGTTCGCACATCGCCTGGGACGATACAGTCCTGCCCTTTCAGCTTGATGCCTCGGATATCCGCGGCCGCGTCGCGCGGTTGGACGGGGTTCTGGATCAGGTTCTCAAACAACATGCCTATCCGCCACTGATCGAGGCACTGGTGGCAGAAGCTGCTTTGCTGACCGCCTTGATGGGGCAGGCCATTAAGCTGCGCTGGAAACTGAGCATCCAGATCAGGGGCAAAGGCCCGGCGCGTCTGATTGCGACCGACTATTATGGCCCGCAAAACGAAGGCGAGCCTGCCCGCATCCGCGCTTATGCCAGCTATGATGCTGATGCGCTGGACCGTGACGCAGCCCCGTTCAGCCAGATTGGCGAAGGGTATTTCGCCGTGATGTTGGATCAGGGCGAAGGGATGGTTCCATATCAGGGGTTTACACCGATTGCGGGGGGGTCACTCTCTGGCTGCGCCGAGACATATTTTGCCCAGTCCGAACAGTTGCCGACGCGCTTTGCCGTAACCTTTGGCAAAAGCCAGACGCCGGGCGACAGTCTGCGCTGGCGCGCTGGCGGCGTGATGTTGCAGCACATGCCGCAGGTTGGCATGTCGGTGGCGGCTGAAGCGGGGTCGGGTGAGGGCGGACTATTGACTCACTCCGATATCCTTTCGGGCGAAGCTAGTGAGAACTGGAACCGCGTGAACTTGCTGCTGAATACTGTTGAGGAAATAGAACTGATCGGGCCGTCCGTCGCCCCAACTGACCTGTTGATTCGGCTGTTTCACGAGGAAAGCCCGCGGGTGTTTGACGCGACTGCGGTGCGGTTTGGCTGTTCATGCAATGAAGATAAAGTGCGCAACACCATGTCGATCTACAGCCAGAAAGACATTGCTAAAATGACCACGGCAGAGGGCACTGTGACCGCCGACTGCCAGTTTTGCGGCGCGCATTATGTGATGGACCCGAAAACCTTGGGGTTCGAGGCTAAAAAAGATGCCTGATATGGTCGCCCGACTGGTGCGCGCCTTGGCGCAGCCTGCGGGCGGCTCGTCTGACTATGATCTGAACCCCGGGCTGGTGTTGCCGCCGGTCCGGCCTTTGCGGCCCGCGGGGGTTTTGGTGGCTGTGTGGATGCAAGCGGATGGCCCGCGTTTGATCCTGACAAAGCGATCATCGCACCTGAAACACCACCCCGGCCAGATCGCTTTCCCGGGCGGCAAGGTCGATCCGGGGGATAGGGATGCCACCGCCGCCGCCCTGCGGGAAGCCCGCGAGGAAGTGGGGTTGCCAGAGGCCCGTGTGGAGGTTTTGGGCACGTTGCCTGCGCATGAAACCGTCACGGGGTTTTCAATGACCCCGGTTTTGGGCCTTATTCGGGACAAATTCATCCCCATCGCAGAGGCTGGCGAAGTGGAAGAAGTGTTCACCATCCCGCTGGCTCACGTCCTTCACCCGGCCAATTATGCCATTGAGCGTCGTCGGTGGCGTGGCGAGTGGCGGCGGTATTACGCCTGCCCCTATGGCCCTTATTATATCTGGGGGGCCACCGCCCGTATCCTGCGCGGACTGGCTGACAGGGTGCAATCGTGACGCTGACGGGGGCATGGCTGACGCATTCCGGCACGCAATCGCTTTTGGCGGGGCTGGAGAATGCGGGGTTTGCGGCCCTGTGCGTGGGTGGTTGTGTGCGCAACGCGTTGCTGGGTGTGCCTGTGAGCGACATCGATATCGCCACCAGCGCGCGGCCTGACAAGGTCGCTGCTATTGCGCAAGCGTTGCAGTTTCGGGTTCTGCCCACTGGCATTGCACACGGCACCGTAACGGTGCTGGCAGGCGGCAAACCGCTGGAGGTGACAACCTTCCGCCAAGATACCCAAACGGATGGTCGCCACGCCGTAGTGGCCTTTGCGTCGGACGTAGTTGTTGATGCAGCGCGGCGCGATTTCACCATGAACGCGCTTTATGCCGACCGGCATGGCCAGATCATCGACCCATTGGGTGGTTTGCCTGACTTGTTGGCCGCAAAGGTCCGCTTTGTCGGCAACCCTGATCAGCGCATCACAGAAGATTATCTCCGCATCCTGCGATTCTTTCGATTTCATGCGCATTTTGGCGATCCCGCCCAAGGCATCGACGCCGAAGGGCTGGCGGCCTGCGCTGCCCATGCCGACCACATTCCCACCCTGTCGCGTGAGCGGATCGGGGCGGAAATGCGCAAACTGCTGGCGGCACCTGACCCTGCGCCTGCAGTAGCCAGCATGCGGCAGGCCGGGGTTCTGGCTCAGGTTCTGCCGGGGGCTGATATAACGGCCCTCGCCCCGTTAGTGCATCTGGAAGGGGACGCCGCGCCTCGCTGGCTACGCCGTCTTGCGGTGATTGGCGGCGAAAACCTGGGAGAAAATCTTCGACTGTCGCGGGCGGAACTGCGCGATCTGAGCCTCGTCAGAGTCAATGTCGCGACCGCTTACACCTCTGCCGCCTTGGGCTGGCTCCTCAACCCGGAGCTTGCGCAAGACACCATCCTTGCCCGCTCTGCTCTGTTGGAGGTTCCGCTGCCGCAGGGTTGGCGGGCGGATATTCAACGTGGAGCGGGTGCCAAGGCACCCGTCACCGCCGCCGATCTGCAACCAGCCTTTCAGAATGCGGCCCTCGGCGCGCGGCTCAAGGACATTCAAGCCCGCTGGCTGGCAAGCGACCTCACGCTGTCGAAGGCCGAACTGCTGGACTGACAGTTTTCCTTCCGCGCCAAAAGGGCTATGTCGACAAGGTAACGCTGAAAGGCATTCCCTGTGTTCCGCTATTTTGAAACGCTTGTTGACCCGTATGGGCCGTACACGCAGACCGACAACCCACCCCGGCAGTTGTGGCCCTTTCTGAAGGAGTATGTCCGGCCGTTCCGGAGTGTCTTTGCGGTGACTGCTGCCTTGTCGGTCGTGTCGGCTTTCGCCGATGTAGCGCTGATCTGGTATGTCGGTCGACTGGTGGATCTGTTGTCCACCGCGACTCCGGCAGAAGCCTGGGCCAGCCATGGGGCCGAGATGATAGGCGTTGCCTTGGCAGTTCTGATCCTGCGGCCCATTCTGCTGGTCGCCAATGTGGCACTGCTGCACAATACCATCTTGCCGAATTTCGGCACCATGATCCGCTGGCGCGCGCATCGGCATGTGATTCGCCAGCCGGTGGGATGGTTCGAGTCTGATTTCGCCGGACGCATTGCCAACCGCATCATGCAAACCCCGCCCGCCGCTGGTGATGCGGTGTTTCAGGTGTTTGACGCCATGGCATTTGCATCGGTGACGGTGGTAGGGGCCGGGATCATGCTGGCCGACGCCGACCTGCGGTTGCTGGTACCGCTGGTGATCTGGTTTGTGCTGTATGCGGCATTGGTACGCTGGACTGTGCGCCGTGCTGGCCCTGCGTCCAAGGCCAGCAGTGATGCGCGGTCTGCGGTGACAGGGCGGGTGGTCGATGCCTACACCAACATTCATTCCGTCAAACTGTTCGCTAATGACGACCGCGAACTGAACTATGCCCGCGAGTCGATTGAACATGCGCGGCACACTTTTGCGCAGGAAATGCGCATCGTCACCAAGATGGATCTGGCGTTGACGGTGCTGAACGGTCTGCTGATCGTAGCAATCACGGGTTGGGCGATTTTGCTGTGGTATCAAGGGTCTGCGACTGTGGGCACCGTGGCCGCGGCCACGGCGCTGGTGCTGCGGCTGAACAACATGACCTATTGGATCATGTGGGCCTTCACCAGTCTGGTGCAGGCTTTGGGCGTGGTGCAAGAGGGGATGGAGACGATCACCCACCCCATCGGGCTGGTCGATGCCAAGGCCGCGCCTGCGCTCGTGCTGACCACGGGATTGATCGAAATTGACAACATCAGCCATCACTACGGGCGCGGGTCCGGTGGGTTACAGAACCTGTCGCTGACCATACAGCCTGGGGAAAAGATTGGTGTTGTGGGCCGGTCTGGCGCGGGGAAATCCACCTTGGTCAAGCTGATGCTGCGGTTCTATGATACAGAAAGCGGGCGGATTTTGATCGACGGGCAGGATATTGCGGGCGTCACCCAAGACAGCCTGCGTGCCTGCATCGGCATGGTGCAGCAAGACAGCAGCCTGATGCACCGGTCCGTGCGCGATAACATTCTGTACGGCCGCCCAGATGCGACCGAAGCCCAGATGATCGCCGCCGCCAAGCAGTCGGAATCGCACGACTTTATCTTGACGCTGCAAGACCCGGCAGGCCGCACGGGGTATGACGCGCATGTAGGCGAGCGCGGCGTGAAATTATCTGGCGGGCAGCGGCAGAGGGTGGCTTTGGCCCGCGTGATCTTGAAAGACGCGCCGATCTTGATTCTGGACGAAGCGACAAGTGCGCTGGATTCAGAGGCCGAGGCGCTGATCCAGGACGCGCTTTATGGCGTAATGCAGGGCAAGACTGTGATCGCGATTGCCCACCGCCTGTCCACCATCGCGGCGATGGACCGAATTGTTGTGCTGGAGGATGGGCATATTGCGGAACAGGGCACCCATGCCCAACTATTGAACATTAATGGGCTTTATGCCCGGTTCTGGGCGCGTCAATCAGGCGGGTTTATTGGGTTAGAGGATGCCGCTGAATGAACTTGTTGCGCCTTGGCGATACAATCGATGCCTTCAAACCCGCCGACGGCAACCCGCCGCAAGCATTGTGGCAGTTCATGGACTGGTGCCTGCGCGGGTCGTGGCCCATGCTGTGGGTGGCGGGGATATTGTCAGGCATCGCAGGCGCGACAGAGGTGGTGTCAGCCATCGTGCTGGGCTGGGTGATTGATGCAGCGATTGCCTCGGGGCCAGAACGGTTTTTCACCGATCATCTGGGGCTCTTGGTCGGGTTTGTGGTATTTTATCTCGTACTGCGGCCGCTGTCGTTTGGCATTTCCGCGGCATCAAACTCGATCATTGTCGGGCCGAACGTGATGCCCTTGGTGCTGTCGCGCCTGCATCGGTGGACTTTGGGGCAGGCGGTCACGTTCTTCGACAACGACTTTGCAGGGCGGATTGCGACCAAGCAGATGCAGGCGGCGCGGGCTGTGACCGATGTGGCGACAGAGATCATCAACACGGTCTGTTTTGCGCTGGCCTCGGTGATCGGGTCGGTGGTGTTTCTGGTGGCGATTGACGGGCGGGTGGCTTTGGCGCTGGCGGCGTGGTTGGTGGTCTACATTCTGCTGATCAAATTTTTCATGCCACGGGTTCGTGTCAATTCGGCATCGCGGGCGGCGGCGCGGGCGATGGTTTCCGGGCAAGTGGTGGATACCATCACCAATATAAAAACGGTCAAACTATTCGCACATGCGGCGTTTGAAGACCGGGTTGCGCTGCAATCCATGGCTGTTTTCCGCGATCGCAGTCTCGAATTCGGGGTAATCTCAACATGGTTCCGCTTGTCGTTGATGACGCTGGCCGGGGTCCTGCCAGTGTTGTTGATCGGCGGCACTTTGGTGTTGTGGCAGCAGGGCACGGCGACCACGGGTGAAATTGCTGCCTCCGGCGCGATTGCCCTGCGAATTGCGCAAATGTCGGGCTGGGTCAGCTTTACTTTGATGTCGATTTACACGTCGGTTGGCGAGGTGGAGGACGGCATGCGAACGCTGTCTGCGCCGCACACTTTGGCCGATGCGCCTGGGGCGGTGGATCTGCCCCGGATCAAAGGAGAAATCCGGTTTGAGGAGGCAAGTTTCGCCTATGGCGGCAAGCGGGGCGGGGTGTCAGGCATCAACCTGACAGTTCGGGCCGGGGAAAAACTGGGGATCGTGGGGGCATCCGGAGCGGGGAAATCCAGCCTCGTGTCGCTGCTGTTGCGGCTTTATGACTGCGAAAAAGGCCGGGTTCTGATTGACGGGTTTGATGTGCGCGATGTGACGCAGGAATCCCTGCGCCGTCAGATTGGCATGGTCACGCAGGAAACTGCGATGTTTAACCGAAGCGCGCGTGACAACATCGCCTATGGCCGCCCCGGGGCACCGGACGCTGATATCATTGCCGCCGCCCGGTCTGCCGAGGCGCATGAGTTCATTCAGGTGATGGCTGACCACAAGGGACGCGAGGCGTATGACGCCTTCCTTGGCGAACGCGGGGTGAAACTGTCAGGGGGGCAGCGCCAGCGTATCGCACTGGCGCGTGCCTTCCTGAAAGATGCGCCGATTCTGGTGCTGGATGAGGCAACATCCGCGCTGGATTCCGAAGTCGAGGCCAGCATCCAAGAGGCGCTGACCCGGGTGATGCAGGGCAAGACGGTGCTGGCGATTGCGCATCGCCTGTCCACCATTGCCGAAATGGACCGGATAATCGTGCTGGAAGAAGGCCGGATTGTCGAAGAAGGCAGTCACGCGGCCCTTTTGGCGCAGAATGGGCTTTACGCGCGATACTGGAACCGTCAATCGGGCGGCTTCATCGGAATTGAAGACAAGGAAGCCGCCGAGTGATTCTGACGATTGACCGGCTAGGCCACCTTGGCGACGCGATTGGCACCGGTCCGGAGGGTGCGGTGTTCGTGCCGCAAATGCTGCCCGGTGAGGTGGTAGAAGGCGACGTGCAGGGTGACCGAATGGTGACACCGCGCATTATCACCCCCAGCCCCAACCGCGTCAAACCACCCTGCCCCCACGCCCGCACGTGTGGGGGCTGTATGCTGCAACACGCCAGCGACCCATTTGTGGCGGATTGGAAAACCGAGGTCGTCCGTTCCGCGTTGCAAGGGCAGGGTCTGACCACAGAGTTTCGCCCGATGCACACTTCGCCCCCCCGCAGCCGTCGCAGGGCGACACTGGCCGCACGGCGCACCAAAGGCGGTGCGCTGATCGGATTTCACGCGCGGGGGTCCGACACGCTTGTTTCAGTGCCGAACTGCCAATTGCTGCACCCTGACTTGATGGCCACTTTTCCGGGGCTTGAGGCGCTGGTGAAAATGGGCGGGTCGCGGTCTGCCGAGGTATCGCTGATGGTGACGCGCACCGAAAGCGGGGCCGATGTGGTGGTCACCGGTGGCAAGCCGCTGGATGCGCAGGCCCGAATGGATCTGGCCCGCGTGACGGAAGCACAGGGGTTTTCGCGCCTGACATGGGATGGTGAGGTGATCGCCCTGCGCGCAGCCCCGATGCAGCGGTTTGGCAGGGCTTTGGTTTCGCCTCCGCCGGGTGCGTTTCTGCAAGCCACAGGTCCGGGCGAATCGGCTTTGCTCGCGGCGGTGAACATCGCGATTGGGCCGGCCAAGCGAATCGTCGATTTGTTCGCTGGGGTAGGCACCTTTGCTCTGCCGCTGGCAGAACGGGCCGAGGTTCACGCGGTAGAAGGCGACGCCGCGATGACGGCCGCGCTGTTGAAAGGCGCGAACAACGCCCAGGGCCTGCGCCGCGTGACGGTGGAAACCCGCGACCTGTTTCGCCGCCCGCTGGAACCTGATGAGTTCAAGGGCATCGACGCCGTGGTCATCGACCCGCCCCGCGCGGGAGCGGATGCGCAGACGGCGTGCCTTGCGGTGTCCGGCGTCCCGGTGATTGCGGCGGTGTCGTGCAACCCAGTGACATTTGCGCGCGATGCCAAGGTTTTGCTGGCGGCGGGATATATGCTGGATTGGGTGCAGGTGGTGGATCAGTTCCGCTGGTCTGCCCATGTGGAGTTAGTGGCGCGATTTTCAAAACCGAAATAACGCATGCGTGACCCTTTCATTCAGCGTCTGGCCTTGCCTGTGATTTTTCGCTATTCGACGCAGAACAAGCAAAAAATGCAGGCGGCCTACCACATGCAGTTCTTTCGGATTTTTCTGGTCCTGTTTCTGGTTATTGGACTGTCAGCCTGTGGATCGAAGTTCAAGCGGTACAACGGGCCTGAAGTGACGTTGGTTCAGATCGACAAGACCAACCGAAAAATGTATTTGTTCCACAATAGCAAGATGTTGAAAGAATTCGACATGGGGCTTGGCTTTGCCCCTGTGGGCCACAAGCAGTTCGAAGGCGATGGCCGCACGCCCGAAGGACAGTACTTCATCACGCATCGCAACCCAAATTCGCAGTACCATCTGTCATTGGGCATATCTTACCCCAATGATGTCGACCGCGCATTTGCGGAGGAGGTAGGCAAGCCCACGGGCGGTGATATTTTCATCCATGGCGCGTCCAAACAAAAAGCCCGCCGTCGCGATTGGACAGCAGGCTGTGTTGCGGTGTCCAACAAGGAAATTGAACAGATTTATGCGATGGTCAATCCGGGTACTCCGGTGATCATTCTGCCGTAAAGTGGCCGGCGCTTACGCGCCAGTCACCAGCGTCCACCAGATCTTACCGTTGGGTTCCTGATACCAGGCAAAGCCTATCTCGCGTGCGGTCGGGTCCATGACCACGTCACGGGTATCGGCCTGTTCCATCCAGACGGCCAGCGTTTCAACCTCAGTCTGGTATGTTTCTGAGATCAGCTCGCCCACCAGCCGCCCGCCATAGCCCACACGCTGTACCCGCACCAACGGTGACGATCCGTCAGACCCAAAGTGCCACGGGCGGTTTTGCACCGACATATCGCGCGAATGGGCGGCGGCGGCGGCGTTCAGGGCCGCGTTGAACGCCAGCGGCGACAAGCCCTTGGCCCCGCGCAGGGCGTTCACCGAATCAAGCAGCCGGAACGAGATCTTGCCCTCGTTAAGGCTGTTTATCTTGTAAACCTGCGCAAGCGGTCTGCCATTCGCACCTACTTGCGGCCCACCGCCCGGTGTGGCCCCACAAGCGGCAAGGGCCGCCATCGACCCAAGCAACACAAAACTACGTCTGTCCATTTTTCTTATCCATCGGGGAAGCAGCCGACTGCCACGGCCTTACCCCGTCTGTAACGAAACATCCGCGCCGGTTCAAACCCAACTCTGTGTGACCAGCCCGGATGACAGCACTTTGATTTGCGGCTTTCTGCCGAAAGGCGTAGTACAAGAAAAAATCGTGCAGATCAGGAGAATACCATGCCCGCCGACAAGCTGAACCGTCGTGCCATATTGGGCGGCGCAGCCCTTGCGTTGGGCGCTATGTCGCTGCCCGCTCTGGCGCAGGACGCCACCACTGAATTTACCCCGCCCGCAGACGGTCCGGTCCGCAACAACGTGTCCAGTTTTCGGATGCTGAACTGGCAGGATTATTTTAGCAATACTGACAAGGGTGCGATCCTGGTCGATATCACCTCGCGGGCGCTGCACTATTGGTCCGAGGATCAGTCGATCTATCGGCTGTACCCCACCTCTGTGCCGCTGTCCGAAGATCTGACCCGCCGTGGCAAAACCGAGGTTGTGCAAAAGGTTGAAAACCCCAGTTGGCGGCCCACGCCATCGATGCGCGAACGTAATCCGGAATGGCCGGAAGTGGTTGAAGGCGGCGCCATTGATAACCCCTTGGGAACCCGAGCGCTTTACCTGAGCTGGACTTATTACCGTATCCACGGCACCCATGACACCCGCAAGATCGGTCGCCGGTCGTCAAACGGCTGCGTGGGGCTGTATAATGAACATATTCAGGAACTTTACGGGATGGTCCAGGTGGGGACGCAGGTGTTGCTAATTTGACGACACTTCGCCCAAGGACACAGGAAGTGCATATGCCAGATTGCAATTCCCCGTCCGTATTGGGTAGACAACGGTTACGAGGAATAGTCTTGGGTGCGTGCCGTTGCCTCTGCAAAATTCGACGTCACGCAATAACTGGAGGTTAACATGAAGAAACTTGCACTTGCCGCTGTACTGTCGGTCGCTGCTACCACTGCTTTCGCTGGCGGTATGGTCGAGCCGATTATGGAGCCTGAAGTCGTTGAAGCTGCGACCTCGTCGTCGGCTGGCGGTATCATCATCCCGCTGCTGCTGCTGATCGTGATCGCGGCTGCTGCGTCGAACTGATCTCAGTTCACGCTAGATAAAGGACGGCAGAGTGATCTGCCGTCCTTTTATTTTTTTTGGCCGATATTTTTTCGTTTGGCCGTACAGACAAAGTGCGCGCCTCAGCGCAGCCAACCCGCCAAATTCTCACCAATAATCGCCACTAGCGCCGCGATATGCGCCGGGTCGGCGTTCAGGCAGGGAATGTAGGTAAACGTCTCACCGCCCGCATGTTCGAACGCTTCACGAATCTCACCGTTGATTTCTTCCAGTGTTTCGATGCAGTCGGCGGAAAAGGCCGGGGCCATGACGGCGATATGCCTTTTCCCCTGCTTTGCCAATTCTGCAACATGTTCAACAGTATAGGGCTTTAGCCATTCCTCCGGCCCGAAAACCGACTGGAACGTGGTGTTGATCGTTCCCTTGTCCCAGCCCAATCGTTCGCGCAACAGGCGCGTGGTTTTCTGGCACTGGCAATGGTAGGGGTCGCCCGACATCAAATAGCGTTTCGGCATTCCGTGATAGCTGGCAACCAGCACATCCGGCCGCCGCTCCAGCCCGGCATAGGCACGTTCCACAGACTGCGCGAGCGCGTTGATATACAGCGGATGCTCAAAATACTCGGCCACAGTGCGCACGGCGGGCTGGCGTTTTTCTTTCATCATGGCACGGAAAAATTCGTCATTCGCGGTGGCGGATGTGGCCCCGGCGTAATGTGGATACAGCGGGAAAAAGACGATTTTTTCGCAGCCTGCATCCACCATTGCCCGGACCTTGGTTTTGGTCGAAGGGTTGCCATAGCGCATGCAGAAATCGACCATTACATCATCGCCGTACACCGCCGCCAGGCCCTTGGCGATGGCATTGGTCTGATCCCGCGTGATCGTCAACAGGGGGGATTCGTTACGTTCCTGATTCCAGATCAGTTGGTAATTCTTGCCCGACGAAAACGGCCGTTTGGTCAGAATCACGGTTTGCAGCAGCGGTTGCCACAACCATGCCGAGTAGTCGACCACCCGCTTGTCTGACAAAAACTCGTTCAGATAGCGCCGCATCGACCAATAGTCATAATTGTCAGGTGTGCCCAGATTTGCCAGCAACACACCAACCTTGGCCTGCCGCACAGCAGGATGATCGGCGGGCGCGTGGGCCAGACGCGCTTCGCCCGGTGCAATCAGGTCTTTGGCATCCAACATGGGGGTCGTCCTCGGAATGAATAGGGGGGAGATATAGGCTTATGCGCCGGGGTCAACCGTCCGTCTTGCGTAAAGGTAGCTCTGCGGTATTCAGCGCCTCGGCCAAGCGATGCACTGCCGACCCCGGACGCAGCGGTTTTTGCTGGCTGTCATGGGCGGCCCAGCCTGTCAGGCAAATCATTTCAAACGTCGCTTTGATGCGGCCATCTGCGGCGGGAAAGGTCTGCGCATAGATTTCTGCGGCCCGGGTCATTACGGCCCGGCGTGTAGGGTGCCGCAACCGGGCGGTCAGGGCGTTGCCTTCGCCCATGGCGCGCAGATCGTGCATCAGGTGCCAGATGTCTCGGTAGGTGATCGTCAACGGCACGGTGTCAGCCACGGGCAGCGCAAAGCCTGCGCGTTGCAGCAGGGCCCCCAGATCACGAATCTCGCCCATCGGCAGCACGCGAGGCGATAAGCCGCCCGTCACCTCTGCCTCGGCCTGCGCCAGACTGCTGCGCAATTCGTGCAGGGTCTGCCCACCAAACATTAGGCCCAAAAACAAACCGTCCGGTGCCAGCGCGCGCCTGCATTGCACCAACTGCCCGACCGGATCATTTGCCCAATGCAGCGACAGCCCATGCACCACCAAATCATGCGCACCCGGAGCCAGCGCGAGCGTGTCATCGTCCGGCACCACCACTGCCCTCGGCAAAGCCTGCCAGATCTGCGGAAAACCTGTCACAACGGCTGGCGATGTAAACGACTTGTTAACTTCGGTCAGGCGATCCTGCACTTCGCAAAGCGCGTCCATCTGCAAGAACAGCTCAGAGCTGGTGCGGGCACGGTTGCGGGCAAGGGCTGCGCGGTCTGTGATCAAGGGGGGCTGCATGGGACGGATAGATAAGCGGTGGGCATAGGATTGCAAGCCGCGCTCCACATGGTCTACCCGCCGCAGTGCCTGTCCTGCGACGAACGGGTGACGACGGACTTCGGCTTGTGTGGGGTCTGTTGGCGCGACACTCCCTTCATCAGCGGCATGGTGTGTGACCAATGCGGGGTGCCCTTGCCGGGGCAAGATGACGGGTCGGTCGCCCATTGCGACGATTGCCTGACGATCGCCAAACCGTGGAGCCAGGGCCGCGCGGCTCTGCTGTACCGCGACAACGCGCGCCATATGGTATTGGCGTTAAAGCATGGTGACAGGCTTGATCTAGCGCGCCCGGCTGGTCTGTGGTTGTTGCGGGTGGCACAACCGATCTTGCGGCCCGGTATGTTGGTGGCTCCGATCCCGCTGCATTGGCTGCGGCTGATCAAACGACGCTATAACCAGTCGGCCCTGCTGGCGGCGGCGGTGGCAAGGGGGGCAGGGCTGGACTATTGCCCTGACCTGCTGATCCGCCGCCACCACACCCCCAGTCAGGAAGGCCGCAGCCGTGATGCGCGCTTTGCCAATATGTCAGGTGCGTTGCGCCCGCATCCGCGTCGAGCCCCGCGCATTGAAGGGCGGCATATCTTGCTGGTCGATGATGTAATGACCTCGGGTGCCACGCTGGCGGCGGGGGCTGAGGCGTGTGTGGCCATGGGGGCGGCGGCGGTGTCGGTTCTGGTTCTGGCACGGGTGGCCAAGGACTTGTGATGGAACGGTCCCGATTGCGATGGGTTGGCAAATACGTATAGTTGCCAACAGCGTAAGGAAGCCCCCATGAAACCGGTTGAGATTTATACCACCCCCTCTTGCCCCTATTGCCACGCCGCCAAGCGGTTACTGACCAAAAAGGGCGTTTCGTTTACCGAGATTGATGTCAGCCGCGACACTGCCTTGCGCAACGCGATGACGGCGCGGGCCAATGGCGGGCGCACTGTGCCGCAGATTTTCATCGGCGGGCAGCATGTCGGCGGAAGTGACGATCTGCATGCACTGGACCACGCCGGGCGGCTTGACCCGCTTTTGGCATGACGCGCGCAGGGCTGGTGCAACTGACGGTGACGGATGATCCGGCAGCAAACCTGCCCGGCACCGTGGTCCTGATCCGGCAGGCGGCAGCGCAGGGCGCGGGCTTTGTGCTGACGCCGGAATGTACCAATGGGCTGTCGTCCAGTCGCGCGCATCAAATGTTGGTGTTCCACCATCAGGATGATGATCCCACGTTGTCCGCCTTGCGGGCCGAAGCGGCGATATTGGGCATCTGGCTGCTGGTCGGGTCACTGGGTTTGAAGACCCACGATCCCGATGGCCGCTTTGCCAACCGCAGTTTTCTGATTGCCCCCGATGGCGCTCTCGCTGCGCAGTATGACAAGATTCACATGTTTGACGTGAACGTGTCGGAGACCGAAGTGTACCGCGAATCCGCAGGCTACCGCCCCGGCACGAAGGCGGTTTTAGCTCAGACTCCCTTTGCACAGGTCGGGATGACGGTATGCTATGACGTGCGTTTTGCGTATCTGTACCGCCAGCTTGCACAGGCGGGGGCGCAGATCCTGACAGTACCAGCCGCGTTTAACCACCTGACGGGGGCCGCGCATTGGGAAACTCTGTTGCGGGCGCGGGCGATTGAAACCGGAAGTTTCGTGTTGGCCCCCGCACAGACGGGGTTCCATGCCGAAAGTCATGGCAAGGGCCGTCGCACCCATGGCCATTCGCTGGCCGTCGCTCCGTGGGGCGAAGTGCTGGCCGATGGTGGCACAGACCCCGGCGTGACAATGGTGGACCTTGATCTGTCGCTGGTCGAAAAGGCCCGCGCCCGGGTTCCGTCGTTGACGCACGACCGG
>JANNNF010000353.1:0-7540 GCA_031398405.1 Rhodobacterales bacterium
TGGGCCACTGATCATGGCGGCGCTTCGGGTGTTCCGGCCTCGCGTACTTAAGAAAAAGGTTTAAGAATGACCCGTACCGTCATGAATCAAAAACTAAAACTGTTGTCATCGGCTTTGACGAACCCTTTTGCGTGATTGGCGAGCGGATCAACCCGACCGGCCGCAAAAAACTGGCTGCTGAACTTGAGGCCGGGATTTTTGAAACCGTTCTGCGCGACGCGCTGGAACAGGTCGCCTGCGGGGCGATGGTGCTGGACGTGAACTCGGGCGCTGTGTTCACCAACAAGATGGCCGAGGACCCCCGTTACGCCGACAACAATTTTGTAGAGCCGCCGCTGATGCGCGAGTTGATCTTGCGTATTCAAGCGATCACCGATGCGCCGCTGTGTATCGACAGTTCGGTGCCGGGTGCGCTTGAGTCCGGTTTGATGGCCTGCGAAGGACGCCCTCTGCTGAACTCGGTGACGGGCGAGGAGGAGCGAATGGAACTTGTTCTGCCGCTGGTCAAGAAATACAACGTGCCTGTGGTGGCAATTTCCAACGACGATACCGGCATTTCCGAAAACCCCGATGTGCGCTTTGCGGTGGCGAAAAAAATTGTACAACGCGCGTCCGATTACGGCATCCCGGCGCATGACATCGTGGTGGACCCGCTGGTGATGCCGGTAGGCGCGATGGGATCGGCCGGCCAGCAGGTGTTCACATTGGTCCGCCGTCTGCGTGATGAGTTGGGCGTGAACACCACGTGCGGCGCGTCCAACATCAGCTTTGGTCTGCCGCATCGGCATGGCATCAACGCGGCGTTTTTGCCGATGGCGATTGGTGCAGGTATGACCTCTGCCATCATGAACCCGGTCCGTCAGGTGGAAATGGAAGCGATCCGCGCTGCAAACTTTCTGATGAACCACGATGCCAATGGCGGCGAATGGATCCGGTTCAGCCGTGTGCTTGAAGCTGTGGAAGGTGGGCGCACTTTTGCTGAAGCCTCGTCTGAGGCGGCGGCAGCAGGTGGTCGTGGCGGGCGGTCCGGCGGTCGTGCCGGCCGGTCGCGGGGCTGACCCGATGCGCCCCCCCGCTGTGTTGCGCGATCTTGCCGATTTGCAACTTGAAGGTTGGGACACCCCGGGCCGCGGGTCGATTTGCTGGCAAACGCTGTTCACGGCGGGTGTGACGCAGACGAACTCACTGGTCTGCGGGGTGGCAACGCTGGAACCCGGCGATGATTTCGCCCTGCATTCTCATCACGAACCCGAAGTTTATTTCGGCGTTGAGGGCGAAACCACTGTGATGGTCGATGGTACCCCATGTCGTCTGGCCCCCGGCGCTGCGATCTTCATACCTTCAAATGCTGTGCACGGCATTGCGTCCGTCAGTGAAAGGGTACGTTTTTTCTATGTCTTCGCCGCCGACCGGTTTGAGGATATCACCTATACTTTTGTGCCACCCGGCATTGCGTTGAATTGACCCGGCCCGCCCTGCCCGTTCCAGTACGGCTTGCAGCGTCGGTGCTGCTCGCTCACGCCTGTGCAGGTACAAACGCAGAGCGCTTGTCATGAACCTGTTCCTGCGCCCGATCCATGACGGCAACCCGTACCTGAGCCTGACATCCCCCGATCATGCCAAAACCCCGCCCGCCGTGGTCAACAGGTTTGCCTGTGCTCTTTTTTCCGTACCGCTGTTGGCGCTTTGGGCCGTATCGGATCCTTATATGTCGCTTGGGGGGCGGGCTTTGGACTTGCCTGTGGGGGCTGCCGCAATAGGTGCAGCCGCAGCCTTGACCACCGAGCCGTTGATATTTGCCGCCATCATGGTTGCCACCCTGTTGTGGCGCGTACCTACGGCCCCTCTTGAAGGACAACATTCGTGAATACTGAAGACGCGCTCGTCATCTTTACACCTTCCGGCAAGCGGGGGCGTTTTGCGCTTGGAACCCCGGTGTTGACCGCAGCACGGCAGCTGGGCGTTGATCTGGATTCGGTCTGCGGCGGCCGCGGCATCTGTTCCAAATGTCAGATCAGCCCGGGGTACGGCGAATTTTCCAAGCATGGCTTGCACGTTTATGACGACGCGCTGTCGGAATGGAATTCGGTGGAGGAGCGCTATAAATCCAAGCGCGGTATGTTGGATGGACGCCGTCTGGGCTGTCAGGCGAAGGTGATGGGCGATGTGGTCATCGACGTCCCGCCTGAAAGCCAAGTCCACAAGCAGGTGATCCGCAAATCTGCCACACAGCGCGACATCGTGATGGACCCGGCCACCCGGCTGTTGTTCATCGAGGTGGACGAGCCCGACATGCACGAACCTTCGGGTGATTTTGAACGGGTGGTCAAGGCGTTGCACGACCAATGGCAGGTGGTTGGTGCCACCGCTGATCTCGCGATTTTACGTCGTCTGCAGCCGGTGTTGCGCAAGGGGCAATGGAAGATCACCGTCGCCCTGCACAAGGGCAACCACGACGCGGCACCCCAGATTCTGGATATCTGGCCGGGTTTCCATGAGGGCACGGTGTACGGTCTGGCGATTGATCTGGGGTCCACCACCATTGCCGCCCATCTTTGCGACCTGCGCGATGGGGCGGTACTGGCGTCAAGCGGCCTGATGAACCCGCAGATCCGTTTTGGCGAGGATCTGATGAGCCGGGTCAGTTACGCGATGATGAACCCCGGCGGCGATGTGGAAATGACCCGCGCGGTGCGCGAAGCGATCAATGCGCTGGCGGGCTCCATTTCTGTTGAGGCCAAGATAGACGCGAAGTCGATTTTTGAGGTCGTGTTTGTCTGCAACCCCGTGATGCACCATTTGCTGTTGGGGATTGATCCGGTGGAACTTGGCCAAGCACCGTTTGCGCTGGCAACCTCGGGTGCGATGTCGCTGGATGCGCGCGAGCTTGACCTTTCCAACATCAACCGCGCGGCTCGGGTCTACGTTTTGCCCTGCATCGCTGGCCATGTGGGGGCGGATTGCGCGGCAGTGGCCCTATCGGAAGAACCTGGCAAATCCGAAGAGATGGTGCTTATCGTCGATGTGGGCACCAATGCCGAGTTGCTGCTTGGCAATAAAACCCGTGTTCTGGCCTGTTCCAGCCCCACCGGCCCCGCCTTCGAAGGCGCGCAGATCAGTTCGGGTCAGCGGGCAGCACCCGGCGCGATCGAGCGGGTGGAGATTGATCCGGTCACCAAGGAGCCAAAGTTCAAGGTCATCGGGTCCGATCTGTGGTCGACCGATCCGGGGTTTGACGCTGCGACTGCCTCCTCTGGCATCACCGGCATCTGCGGGTCAGGGATCATCGAGGCTGTGGCCGAAATGCGCATTGCGGGTCTGGTTGATCAGGTGGGCCTGATCGGCAGCCCAGATCAGACCGGTACCGCGCGATGCATTGCTGAAGGGCGCACCCACAGCTATCTGCTGCATGACGGGTCGGCTGATGGCGGACCGCGTATCATGGTCACGCTGGGTGATATCCGTGCCATCCAACTCGCGAAGGCGGCTTTGTACGCAGGGGCCAAGCTGCTGATGGATGAAATGGGCGTGAACACGGTCGATAAGGTGACGCTGGCCGGGGCGTTTGGGGCACATATCAGCCCGAAACACGCGATGATCCTGGGGATGATCCCAGATGTGCATCTGACAAAGGTGATCTCTGCGGGCAACGCAGCGGGCACCGGCGCGCGGATTGCGCTGTGCAATGTGGCATCCCGCAACGCGATCGAGGCGACGGTGCATGATATTCACAAGGTCGAAACCGCCATCGAGCCGCGCTTTCAGGAACATTTCGTCAACGCCTGCGCAATCCCGAATGCGGTTGACCCGTTTCCCGAACTGTCCAAAATCGTGACCCTGCCGGATGTGTCCTTCAACACTGCTGGAACCGGCGCAGATGGTGGTCGCAAACGGCGTAGGGGGTGACAGCACCATTTTCTACGTTATAACTGCGGCATGAGCTTGGATGACCCGTCCCACGATTCAATTGCTGAACTGTTGTCGCGTGTAGCGTCGCAGGATCGGGTGGCTTTTGCTGAGGTATATCGTAACACTTCTGCGAAACTAATGGGTGTTCTTTTGCGTATCTTACAGGAACGCGCAGAAGCGGAGGACGCCTTGCAGGAAGTGTATACGCGGGTTTGGCTTCGGGCTGGACGGTTTGATGCCAGCAAAGGGCGCGGCATGACATGGCTGATTGCCATCGCGCGCAACCTTGCCATCGACCGCATCCGTCAGCGCCAGATGACCACGTCCGATGATGCCGCGATGGAGGCGGTGGCGGACACCGCACCACGGGCCGAAACCCGGTTGATCGCCAACGGTGAAGCCCGCCGCGTGAGCGAGTGTTTTGACACGCTGGAACCGGACCGCGCCGATGCGGTGCGCGGAGCTTACCTGACTGGCCTAAGTTATATCGACCTTGCTGCACGCCACAATGTGCCGCTGAACACCATGCGCACCTGGCTGCGCCGGAGCCTCCTTAAACTTAAGGAGTGCATGGACAAATGACCGACACTGGCTTTACCCCCAATGAAGACGACGATGCACTGGCCGCCGAATATGTATTGGGTGTTCTGGCGCTCGATGACCGGATGGCAGCAGAGACCCGGGCCAAACACGACAGCAACTTTGCCGCTATGATCAGCGCTTGGGAAAATCGACTGTCCGGTCTGAATGACGATTACGACGAGGTGCCTTCCCGCAACCTGCTGCCTGTCATTGAGGCGCGGTTGTTTCCGGTGGCGGCAAAACCAGCGAAAGCGGGCTTTGGCTGGATGCGGCTGTTTGGCGGCGTCGGGCTTGCGGCGGCTTTGGCGCTGGCGGTCTATGTAGCGCAACCTGTGAGTGGCCCTGTTGTTGTGGCAACCCTGACCACCGCCGATTCTGCCCTGATCTATGAGGCCCGCTTTTCCGAGGATCAGATGATCGTGACCCGCGTGGCCGGCGCAGCTGCCCCTGCGGGCGAAGTGCATGAGCTTTGGATCATCGCGCCCAATGCGGCCCCGGTGTCCTTGGGCCTGCTGGCCGATGCGTCACTGTCAGTGGCCTACCCTGCCCCGCCTGCCGGCTGGGTTCTGGCGGTGTCGGTTGAAGCTGCGGGCGGCTCGCCTGCTGCTGGTCCGACGGGGCCTGTCATCATGACCGCTGAAATTCCAGCAGCGTCTGATACCTGATCACGAAAACGCGAGCAACAGCGACGTCTGAAACTTCGCCCCTGATGCGTGCGTAGCTTCCACGAAGGCGGGATAGGCCCGCCTCATCTTTCTGGGAGCTGCCAAATGAAATTCCGTCTCGCAACCGCTTTTCTTGCCCTGTCCACCGTAGCCGCACTGGCTGCCAACCCCGATGTCGGCGGCGCGCCGATGCTGGACACCAAGAACATCGTTGAAAACGCTGTAAATTCGGCAGATCACACCACGCTGGTTGCCGCTGTGACTGCCGCTGGTCTGGTTGACACGCTGGCAGGCGCTGGCCCCTTCACCGTGTTTGCACCGACGAACGACGCTTTCGCCAAGCTGCCCGCAGGCACGGTTGAAAACCTGCTGAAGCCTGAGAACAAGGACATGCTGACCAAAGTTCTAACCTGCCACGTGGTCGACAAGGCCGTGATGGCTGAAGCGATGCAAGGCATGATCAGCGCAGATGGCGGCAAGCACCCAGTCCCGACTCTTGGCGGTTGCACCCTGCAAGCCACCTATGACGGCGGCAAGATGATGCTGACCGATGAAATGGGCAATGTGGCCACCGTCACGATCGCTGACGTCGTGCAGTCGAACGGCGTAATCCACGTTATCGACACGGTGATGCTGCCCAAGATGTAAGCGACTTCGATGCGCAGGTGGCGGTCGTCACTAGCCCCTGCCTGACGCGTTGAAGATGTCGAAACCTGCTTTTCAGGTCCCCACAGGCAGGTAGCGCGCAAGAGCCTTCGATCCCAACGGGTCGAAGGCTTTTGTCGTTAGGGCCCTTCGAGCCATCCGGGATCGCGGGGTTGACGCGCCCCGCCGCATGGCTTAATTCCCAACCTATGCGGGTGTAGCTCAATGGCAGAGCAGCAGCTTCCCAAGCTGAATACGAGGGTTCGATTCCCTTCACCCGCTCCATCTTTCCCTTTTGGCTCCGATGCGCTAGCAAGTGGCATCTTGGCGTAACAGGGATTTCCAAATGAACAATGATATCAAACGCATCGGTGTGGGCGCGCGGATGTCTGAGGCGGTCTGCTACAATGGCATCGTCTGGGTGGCGGGTCAGGTCGGCACGCCAGGCACGTCAGTGGCCGATCAGACACGTGATTGTCTTGCAGAAGTGGACCGGATCCTGGCCGAGGCTGGCACTGACAAGACCCGTATCCTGAGCGCGCAAATCTGGCTTGCAGATATGGCGACATTTGCGCAGATGAATGGTGTCTGGGATACTTGGGTTCCCGCAGGCCACACCCCTGCGCGCGCGACCGGCGAGGCAAAACTTGCAACGCCAGAGTATCTTGTCGAAGTGATCGTGACCGCTGCGCTGAACTAAGCGGCCATGGCCAGACGGCACGGATGGAAGTCTTCGACCCGTGCCGTGTTCCCTTCAAACGTGCAAAACGAATTGGCGGGCATTTCCTGCCAATCGGCTTCATCGGTTTCCAATGGTTCTGACACCACCGCGCGCCCGCCCCTCGTGTCTGACCAGCGGTGATACAGTGTCGGGGCTTTGTCATCGGTGGCATATCGCATTGCGTAAAGCCGCTTGCCATCGGACAACGCCCCTGTCAGCCGCAAATAGGGCAACGCGCCCTTGGCTCGCGCAATGACAATGAACCGCGCCGCCGCGCGCTCCATCGCGCCCTTGGGGTCGTCCTCCAACCCCTCGGCCAAAGCGGCGAGAAACAGCGCCTCACTATCCGTCGCACCCTTGCGGTGCGGGTACAGGTGCTCCGGGATCATCATGTCAGCATCGCGTCGGAATGCATCGTAGCCACCCACCTGACCGTTGTGCATGAAGGACCAGCGGCCGACAGTGAACGGATGGCAGTTGTTGCGGCTGGTGGCGGTGCCCGTGCTGGCGCGCACATGTGCCATGAACAGACCCGATTTCACCTGCGCCGTAAGGCTGCGCAGGTTGGGGTCAGACCACGCAGGCATCACATCGCGGTACAGCCCCGGCTCTGCGCGGTCGCCATACCACGCCAGACCAAACCCATCGGCGTTTGTCGCGGTATGGCACTGCGTGGCGCAATGGCTTTGATGGATCAGCGAATGGCCTGGGCGACTGATGATCTCCTCAAGGAAAATCGGCGCACCGATATAGGCAGCCCACCGGCACATCAGCGTGCCCCTTTACTGTAATTCATTGCTCGGCCCCGGACGTTTCTTTTTTGTAACATTATCATGAAAACTGGGGCTTGGGTTTTGAAAATAGATCGAAAGCGGTCAATCGCCGATTTCTTCTACCACCATCAAATCCCGCACAGAGGCCCCCTTGGCATGGGCGAGTGCTGCCTGATAGGCGGGGCTGTTGTAGCAGGCCACTGCCGCCTCGAGGCTCGGGAACCGCGCTACCACGTTGCGGGCGC
>JANNNF010000200.1:0-16110 GCA_031398405.1 Rhodobacterales bacterium
CGTTCAAGACGCGTGACGATCCGCAGGGCCTGCGCGTTATGGTCAAAGCCGCCGTAGGGGGCCATCAGGGCGGCGAGGGCATCTTCACCGGTGTGGCCAAAGGGGGTGTGGCCAAGATCGTGAGCCAAAGCCACAGCCTCGGCCAGATCGGTGTTCAGGCCCAGTACACCTGCGATGGTGCGGGCGACCTGGGCCACTTCGATGGTGTGGGTCAGGCGGGTTCGGTAATAATCGCCCTCATGTTCCACAAATACTTGGGTCTTGTGTTTCAGCCGGCGAAAGGCTGACGAATGGATGATCCGGTCACGGTCGCGCTGAAACGGCGAGCGGAAGGAAGACATCCGTTCGGTGTGCAAGCGCCCCTGCGAGGCATCGGGGTGGCAGGCAAAGGGGGCAAGCATCGGTTTGGGCCTGTTCTTGTGGATCGGTTTGGGGCATCCTATATGCTGTGAACGCCCTGATGGATACGGATTTATCCCCATGACCGTTGCGATGCCCAACCTGAATGTCAGCCCTATTGCGCAACCCCCACGGGTGACAGAGCGCGCCTATGCGCGATTGGCCGAGATTGCCGAGCTGACCGGGGAGGCAAAGTCCCTGCGCGTTGCCGTGGATGGCGGTGGCTGTTCAGGGTTTCAGTATGATATCCGGCTGGACGATCCTGCGGCGGATGATCTGGTGCTGGAACAAGGCGGGCAGCGGGTGCTGATCGACGAGGTTTCGCTGCCGTTCCTTGCCAATGCGGTCATTGACTTTACTGAAGAACTGATCGGCGCGCGGTTTGTGGTGGAAAACCCCAATGCGACGTCATCGTGTGGCTGTGGGACGTCGTTCTCTATCTGACGGCGTAATTTGACAGACTGTCCCCTCGCCTTGGGGCAACACCGCCCTAACTTCGCCGCAGGGCAGCGAAAATGCGCTGGCTTTGCTAACGGGGGCCCACCATGACAAACGTACTTTTGCTGGGATCGGCACCGATGGCGGTTCAGGCGACTGTCTGGCCGCGTCGTCCCTTTCACCATGTTGTGGCCATCAACAACGCGTGGCGGTTGCGCCCAGATTGGGATTTTCTGGTGCATCCGTGGGATTTTCCTGAAGACCGGATGCCGGTAGTGGGGGTGGGGCAATCCATCATCACCCAAGATGATTTTGTGCCTGCGCAGAACGGCTTTGGCGGGTTTGTCTATGCTGGCGGCACCATGGCGTTTACCGCAGCCTATTGGGTGCTGTCGACGCTGCGGCCATCGGTGATTGCCGCTTTTGGCTGCGACATGCACTATCCTGCCACTGGCCCCACGCATTTCTACGGCATGGGAACGCCGGACCCTTTGCGCCCCGATATCACCCTGCGCGATCTGCAAGCCAAATCGGCGAGGCTCATGGTGCTGGCCGCGATGCAGGACTGCGCGATGGTCAACCTGTCGACCGGCCCGTCTCGGCTGGTTTACCCACGAGCCGGGCGGTCGGGGTTGGCGGTGCAGCGCCCGATGCCCTACGATGACCGTGCCGCAAAAGCCGCTTTGGCGCGTGAGGAAGAGTTAGGTTACCGCATCCCCTCGGGCCGGTATTGGGAGGAAGCCGCGCGGTTTGATCCCGTTGCCTTGGCTGACCTTGACGCGATGTGGCTGGCTGCGGCTGACCCGGGGTTGGCGGCGACAGGTTAGCCTTCACAGCCGCAGTCGGTTCATATCCGGTTCGGTCAATAGCGATGGTCCCAGTCTTGGGTGAAGCCGAGATAACCGAGGTAAAAGGCCAAGGCGGCAGACTCGTCATACATCCGCAGGATCGGGCTGGTCTGGGTGAAGGTAGGATCAGCTATCTGGGCCATCCGGTGTTTTGGAGTCGGGTGGCTGGCGCGGCATCTTGTGTGGCTGGCAGGGTCAGCCTAGAACAAGGCAAAGCCAGAGGAAAGTCCGATGAAACTCGCCACGTTCAACATCAACGGCATCAAGGCGCGGATCGAGGCGCTGCCGGCGTGGCTGGCTGACGCGGTCCCTGATGTGGTCTGCCTGCAAGAGATCAAATCGGTGGATGAGGCTTTCCCGCGCGACGTGTTCGAGGATATGGGATACCGCGTCGAAACCCATGGGCAAAAGGGCTTTAACGGGGTGGCGATCCTGTCAAAGCTGCCGCTGGAGGATATCACACGTGGTCTGCCCGGCGACGATACGGATGAACAGTCCCGGTGGATCGAGGCCACGGTGATCGGCACCCAAGCGGTGCGGATCTGCGGGCTGTACCTGCCCAACGGCAACCCGGCTCCGGGGCCGAAATATGAATATAAACTGGCGTGGATGGCGCGGATGGAGGCGCGGGTGCGCGCCCTGCTGGCAACCGAGATGCCATTCATCTGCCTTGGCGATTACAACGTGATCCCGCAGGCGGTGGATGCGGCCAAGCCCGCAGCTTGGGTGGATGACGCGCTGTACCTGCCGCAAACCCGCGAAGCTTATCGCCGCTTGTTGAACCTTGGGCTGACCGAGGCGTTCCGCACCCGAGACCCCCGGCCCGGGATGTATTCGTTTTGGGATTATCAGGCGGGTGCTTGGGAGCGGAACAACGGCATCCGCATCGACCATCTGCTGATGTCGCCGCAAGCCGCCGATCTGTTGGAAGATGCACAGATCGACAAGGCCGTCCGGGCGGGGGAAAAACCTTCCGACCATGTGCCGGTCTGGGTGACGCTGGCGGCCTAAGATTTCTTGGCTGCCGCCAACCACACCCCAGCCAGCCCCAGTGACAGCAGCATGTTCCACCCGGCCATCGAAATACCCCACAGTGACCACGCCACCGCATCGCATCGCACCGGTGCAGCCATTGCGACATCGGGGTTCAGCAGATCGTCCATCGCAACCCCATTGATCGACCCGCCCGAACAGGTGGCAAGACCGTCCCACCAGCCGTATTCCACGCCGACATGAAAACCTGCGATAGCCGCCGTCGTCAGGGCCGCAACAGCCCCCAGGACGGGCAGCACGCGCCCGGGCATTGCCAGCGCCAAAGGCCCGATCAATACCGCCACCGCATGGGGCCACCGTTGCCATAGGCACAGCGCGCAGGGGGCAAGCAGGCCGATGTATTGAAACGCAAACGCCCCCGCCAGCAAGGCCGCCGACCCTGCGGCTGCCAGAAGGATAAGCTGTGTACGGGTCTGCATTGCGGCCTCCGTCGCATAATTGCGTCCACATGAGGCGGAAGCCTGCCGATGTGCAACCCCCGCCGGAACCGTGCCGCCTGCAAAGTGGTTCACGAGGAGGTGGCAAAAGCTGCAAACTGGGCTTTCGGCGGGCGTCCGTCATGGCTAGGGTTGTCGCGACAGCTTGGGTTAAAGGGGACTGATCATGGAATGGAAAGGCCGTCGCGGCAGCAATAACGTCGAGGACCGCAGGTCTGCATCCGGCGCGAAGGTTGGCGGGGTTGGTGGCGTCGGCGTAATTGCCGTGCTGCTGATCGGTTATTTTTTTGGCGTTGATGTGACCCCCTTGCTGCAAGGTCAGGACAGCCAGCAAACCGGGGCTCCGGTGGAAATTACTGAAGCCGACCAGCAGATGGGCGAGTTTGTATCAGTCACGCTGGCGGATACCGAAGAGGTTTGGACCAAGGTTTTCCGCGAGCAGTTGAACCGCCAATACAATCCGGCGGTGCTGGTATTGTTCAAGGGTGCGACGGCGTCACCTTGTGGGTCGGCATCTGGGGCGACAGGGCCATTCTACTGCCCGGGCGACAAGAAAGCCTACCTCGACACCGACTTTTTCGTGACGATGGAAAAGCGGCTTGGGGCGAAGGGTGATTTCGCGGCTGCTTATGTAGTGGCGCATGAGATCGGCCACCATGTGCAGAACGAGTTGGAGATACTCGGCCAAGCCAATGAGGCACGCGGTCAGGCATCCGAAGCCGAGTCCAACGAGATTTCCGTGCGCGTCGAATTGCAGGCCGATTGCCTGTCGGGCATCTGGGCGCGCGAAGCGCAGCAACAATTCGGATCGATCGAGCGTGGCGATTTTGAGGAAGCAGTGAATGCCGCCCGCCAGATCGGTGACGACACCCTGCAACGCAACGCAGGCCAGCGCCCTATGCCGCACACCTTTACCCATGGCACATCAGAACAGCGCGCCCGCTGGTTTCAGACTGGACTGCAATCGGGGCAGCTTGAGGATTGCGATACCTTTGCAGCCCAAGACCTGTAGCTGCACTTAGACGGTTGACGGGGGCTACGCGCCCCGCTAAATCCCCGTCCAGTGGCCCGAGTGGTGGAATGGTAGACGCAGAGGACTCAAAATCCTCCGCCGCAAGGCTTGTCGGTTCGAGTCCGACCTCGGGCACCACCTTATCTGACAAATTTTGGAATGTTTTACTTCCACGGCACCCTTAGGGGTGCTGTTTGGTTTACGTAATTCTTATGGATCGGGCGTGCCTTGATTTGAACACATATGCTGGGCTGATTCGGGTTTTGTTAGGCCTAACAAGGTGTTGATTTTCATCCAACGCGTCTGAATCGCCTTGATTGATCATGGATTGAGAACAGGAAAAACGTAGCCTGCCTGAATGCTGACAAAATCTTGCCTTGGATTGGCCGCTGCGTGCCACTCTGCAATTGTGTCCGATAAGTGCAAGATAAGCAGGCGAACGTCCGATCACCCTAGGGTTGAAAACCTAAGCGAGACGGGGTTTTGGCCAAAAACGCAGAGGACGATTGGTGATATTTTCAGAACAATCGCCCTAATCCAGATCCTGAGACTTATTGGTTAACAATGGGTTGCAGGCAAAATTGTGACCTAGGTGTGCCGCAACTCTGTCGGATTCCACTTTGCGAAAGGGTGAACAAAAGGTAATCAGATCAAGTCTACTGGGAAGACGTATAGGCCGTGGGGGCGGTCGTATGTTGGTGACGCGCTAAGACGTGCGGATACAGTGACAAGAGTGCTGCCAGTTCGATACCGCAAGGCTCGGAATTCTGCAAACCGTTTGGTTTTGCAGACGCAAAGCTATTTTCTTGCGACGGCGACCCCTTGTCACCCACCTCATCGATTGGTCTGCAAGGGCAGAGGCTGGGCTTGTTCCTCGTCGCGCTGCTCGGGGTTTCGCTGCAAGGCGGATCAAGTGTGTGGGATCAAATGAGGTCGGGCTGCCGGACCTCTGCCAAGATGAGGGAATAGCTATGCCGGTATTTGCACTATACAATTTCGATGAAAACGGCACGGTCATCGACGATGCCGCAGCCAATGGCGCCCAGAATGGCATTTACGCAAATGGTGCATCTGCCGATTTCGGTCAGTTGCAACTGGATGGCGTGAATGACTTCGCCAAGATTTATCCCGATCAGTCGTTTCAACTGGATCGTGGCACACTGGAGACCAACTTCACCACAGGGTCGTTTTCATCAGATGCCTCTCAGACCGTTCTGTCGCGGGACAGCGCTGGTGAAAATCAGGGCAGTTTCCGGCTTGAAGTGTTCCCGGATGGCACCGCATCCATTACCCACGAGGTTGAGGGCGCCGAGACCACCTTCACCACTGGCCCGGGCTTTTTTACACCCGGCGACACGCTCGCCGTCTCTTATTCCTGGGATCAGGGCGGCGAGGGCGGCTATCTGGACATCTCCAACACAACTGCGGGCACCAGCTTTACCGCTGATGTGCCGCCAGAGCTGACGATGGACATGGCTGACCAGAGCCAGCCGTGGATCGTGGGCGCTGGTCAGCAAAATTCCGACCCGCTGGCGCTGAACAACATTGATGAGCATTTCTCGGGTAAGGTCGATTGTTTTCAACTATCTGATACTGTAGACAACATTCCGGTTGAAGAAGATCCTACGGCAAACCCCGATGAGGCGACGACCCCGGAAGATACTCCGATCGTGATCGACCTCATTGGCAATGACACCGACCCCAACGGCGACGAGTTGACGGTGGTAACTTGTGAGTCGCCGAACGGCACACCGACGATTAACGCAGACGGCACCATCACCTACACGCCGAACCCGGATTTCAACGGCACTGACGTGATCACCTACACCGTCACAGACCCGGCCGGCAACCAATCCACCTCGACCGTCACGGTCACTGTGACCCCGGTCAATGATGCGCCCGAAGCGAATCCCGATACCGGGACGACAGACTTCAACACGCCCATTGTGATCAACGTAATCGGCAATGACACCGACGTTGATGGTGACGGGCTGGCAGTGACGGGCACACCCACGTCGGCCGATGGTACGGTGGTGGACAACGGCGATGGGACCCTGACGTTTACCCCGAATGACGGGTTTACCGGCGACGCCGTGATTGATTACACCATTACCGATGGTAACGGCGGCAGCGACAGTTCCACCGTGACCATCTTGGTTGGTGCGCCTGACCGAGACGGCATTGTGCGCGGCACGGACGCGGGAAACCTGATCGACACCGCCTATATCGACCCGTTCGATGCCGACCGGGTGGACTCCAATGACGCCATTCTGGGCGATGATGCGCCAAACGACGACCGGATTTATGCCGGAGCGGGCGACGATACTGTTTTGGCAGGCTTGGGCGATGATACCGTGCGGGCCGGTGCGGGTGACGATTCCGTCAACGGCGGCAACGGCGACGACAATCTGCGCGGCAATGAAGGCGACGACACCCTGAATGGCCAGAACGGCAATGACATTGTCTATGGCCAGCAGGGCGACGATGTGATCGTCACTGGCGGCACCAACCAGCCGCTGCCCGACATCGACTACCCCGGCCTTTACGCGGCGGATGCCGATCCGTTGAACGATCTGGACACGGTTTATGGCGGTCTGGGCAACGATTTCATCAGCACGGGCGACGATGCTGACTTCATCTCGGGGGATGATGGCCGCGATACGATTGATGGTGGCATCGACGATGACACTATCCTTGGTGGGCAGGCCGGTGATCTGCTGATCGGGTCTGAAGGACGCGATTCGATTGAAGGCGGTATGGGCAGCGACCTGATCTATGGCGGTCTGGACGATACCTTCCCAGAGGCCGTCAACATCCCGGACGCCGCCGGCGATCTGCGGCCTAACAACAACACGGACGTGTTGTTCGGCGGCACTGGCGACGACACAATCTATGGCAGAGACGATGATGACACCTTGTACGGTGGCGTCGGTCGCGACCTGCTGGATGGCGGTGTTGATGAAGACAGCATCTTTGGAGATGTCGGTAACGACACGATCTTGGGCGGCGAAGGCAATGACAGCGCTTACGGCGGCGATGATCGTGACAACTTCACCATCACCAGCGACGAATACGGTGCAGGCGATTTCATCGACGGCAACGAGGGTGGCAATGACTTTGACACACTCGATCTGACCGGGTCTGGACCACTGAACATAACCTATGCCGATGACAATCCTGAAAATGGCCGGGTCGATTTCCTTGATGGCGATGGCAACGTGAGCTCTACGTTGAACTTCATCAACATTGAAAACGTGATCCCCTGCTTTACCCCCGGTACGCTGATTGCGACGCCGAAGGGAGAGGTACCGGTGGAACACCTCAAGATGGGTGACAAGATCATCACCCGTGACAACGGTATTCAGGAAATTCGCTGGGTCGGGGCAAAGGCTTTGAACTGGCAGGATTTCCGCGCCAATCCGCATCTGAAACCAGTGCTGGTGCGTCGCGGTAGCCTTGGCAATGACCTACCAGAACAAGATATGATGGTGTCGCCAAACCACCGCCTTCTGGTGGCGAACGACCGTACTGCGCTGTACTTCGACGAACACGAAGTGCTGGTTTCGGCCAAGCATCTGGTGGGTACCGAAGGCGTACACGCGGTTGACAGCATCGGCACCAGCTACATCCACTTCATGTTCGACCAGCACGAGGTTGTATTGTCGAACGGGGCCTGGACCGAAAGCTTCCAGCCCGGGGATTACACGCTGAAAGGCATGGGCAATGCCCAGCGTTCTGAAATTCTGGAGCTGTTCCCGGACTTGAAAACCGAGGAAGGCCTGGAAGGCTACACCGCAGCCCGTCGCACGCTGAAACGGCATGAAGCGCGGCTTTTGGTGAAGTAAAGGTTTATGCAGCGCGTACCAGAGACCCGCCATTCGGCGACGATCTGGTACGACAGGGAAGGGGGCCTCGGTTGAGGCCCCTTTTCTTTTGCCACCAAGGCCGAATTGAAGGTGGGCGAATTTGGGGCAAACCGGTGTATCCGTCGTGACTCTGCCGCGATGCGCCTGAATTATGCAGGCGGGGATCATAATTCTGCCCTTTCGACCCGGTATGTCAGAAAAATGACGTGGGCTGTTCCGTTGCATGAACACCCGCGGGCGCGAGTATTTTTAAATTTTGATTAAACACAAACTGAACACAATCTTTCCGCCATGCGGCGATTTGCGGCCATACTGGCCACAATGTCTAAGGAACATACCTTGCCAGTGCCGCGTTAACGCCCGATTCACGGCCCACCCTGCACAGTGTTAGTGTACGTATCGGTCGGGGCATCATGGCTGTTATCAACGGCGACAACAACAACAACACTCTGACCGGCACCGCCGCGACGGATGTTGTCAACGCGGCGGGTGGGGCAGATACCGTCAACGCCGGCGCTGGCCATGATACTGTTATCGGCGGGACTGGTGCCGACAGCCTGAGCGGTCAGGCCGACAACGACAGTCTTCAGGGCGATGCCGGCGCTGACCGTCTGTTTGGCGGGACGGGCAACGACACGCTGGACGGCGGGACCGAGGCCGACAGCCTGTTTGGTGGCGATGGCAATGACCTGCTGATTGGCGGTGCCGGGGCAGATGCGCTGGACGGCGGCATCGGCATCGACACCGCCAGCTATTCGGGAACCGCAACCGGCGTCACGGTCAACCTTGCCAACGGTACGGCCACGGGCGGCGAAGCCGCAGGCGATACCTTTACCAGCATTGAAAACGTCACCGGCTCTCAAGGCAACGACAACCTCACCGGCAGCACCGGCGACAACGTGTTGATGGGCGGGGCGGGCACCGACACGCTGAACGGCGGCGATGGCAATGACACGCTGAATGGCGGCGCGGGCGCCGATGTGCTGAACGGCGGCAACGGCACGGACACGCTGTCCTATGCCACGTCGGGCGCGGGCGTCACCGTCAACCTGGCAACCAACACGGTATCTGGCGGCGACGCGACGGGCGACACGGTTAGCGGCTTTGAAAACGCTGAAGGGTCGCGCAGCGCCGACAACCTGACCGGCAGCACCGGCAACAACGTGCTGACCGGGCGCGACGGCAATGACACGCTGTCCGGCGGCGATGGCAATGACACGCTGGACGGCGGGGCCGACAATGACCAGTTGTTCGGTGGGACCGGGACCGACAGCCTGTCAGGTGGTCTGGGGTCCGATACGCTGGCAGGCGGCGATGGGGCCGACACACTGGATGGCGGCACCAGCGCCGACAGCCTGTCAGGCGATCTGGGCAATGACAGCATCATCGGCGGCATGGGCGACGACACCATCGCAGGCGGTGATGGCGACGATTCTATCGTGGCGGGCCCGTCGGCCCCCAGCACGACCGCCCTGGACTTCAACTGGTCGGCCGGGCGGGCCGACGAGGAAAACATCGCAGGCGGCGTGTCTCAGGACACCGGCGGCGTCAACGTGTCTGTCACCTTCGTCAACGACGGGCAGGCCAACCAGTTTTCTGTGGAAAGTGGCGACTACACCTATGTTGCGCCGGGAGAGACGTTTGACCCCACTTCCAACGCGGTTCTGGGTGGCAGCGGCGTTGGCGAGACATCGACGACACGGGTCGATTTTTCGGCAGTGGCCGGGTCGGGCATGGAAAACGCAGTCAGCAACGTCCAGTTCCGGCTGAACGATGTCGATGCGAACGGCGGCAACTGGACCGACGTCATCACGATCCGCGCCTATGATGCCAACGGCAATCTGGTCCCTGTGGTCTTTACCTTTGCCGGCAACGAAACCGCGTCGGGTAACACGGTCACGGCGGGCGCGACGGCGGACAACGCTTATGACGGGGCGGGGTCGGTCCTTGTCACCATCGCGGGTCCGATCACCCGGTTCGAGATCGACTACAACAACCTTGGCACCTCGGGTCAGGTGATCTACGTCAGCGACATTCATTTCGACGCGATGTCGCGTGACAATGACGTGGTCGATGGCGGGGTTGGGGCCGACACCATCAGCGGCGGCTATGGCAATGACAGCCTGACCGGCGGCACTGGCAATGACAGCCTGTCGGGTGATGATGGCAACGACACGCTATCTGGCGGCGACAACGACGACATGCTGGTCGGAGGCGCGGGCAATGACAGCCTCGATGCCGGGGCGGGCAACGACCAGTCCTTTGGCGGGGACGGGGATGACACTATCATTTTCGGTCTGGGCAATGACACCGTATTCGGCGGCACTGGCAATGACATCATCGACGATATCACCGGTGCCAACGTTCTTGGCGACAACGTTCTCCACGGCGACGAAGGCAATGACACCATTTTGGCCGGGGGTGGCAATGACGTGCTGTTCGGTGGTGCGGATGCTGATCAGCTTTATGGCGAGGACGGCAATGACGTGCTGTCGGGCGATGCAGGCAACGACCTGCTGGAGGGCGGCGCGGGCAACGACAGTCTGCTGGGTGGAACCGAGAACGATTCCCTGTTCGGTGGCACCGGCAATGACACCTTGTTGGGCGGTGACGGTGCAGACCGGTTGTCGGGCGGGGACGGCAACGACAGTCTGTCGGGTGAGGCTGGCAACGACACGTTGGCCGGGGGCCTTGGCGATGATACTCTGTCGGGCGGCGCAGACAACGATACCCTGACCGGAGACGACGGCAACGACAGCCTGCTTGGTGGTGATGGCGCGGATGCGCTGGATGGCGGCATCGGCAATGATGTGCTGGCGGGCGATGCGGGCAATGACACTCTGACGGGAGGGCTTGGCGACGACGCGTTGTCAGGCGGTGCCGACCAGGACACGCTGTTTGGCGGTGACGGCAACGACAGCCTTTTGGGCGATGCGGGCAACGACAGCCTTGATGGCGGTCTTGGCGCGGACACGCTTTATGGCGGCATCGGTAACGACAGTCTGCTGGGCGGTGACGGGGCGGACAGCCTGTTTGGCGACGCGGGGAACGACACGCTGTTCGGTGAAGCGGGCAATGATGTGCTGTCGGGGGGCCTCGGCGATGACACAGTATCTGGCGGCGACAATGACGATGTGCTGGCAGGCGATGACGGTAACGACAGCCTGACCGGTGATGCGGGCAATGACACGCTCGATGGTGGCTTAGGCAATGACTCGCTATTTGGCGGCACGGGCAACGACAGCCTGTTGGGCGGCACTGGCAATGATATCGTCTTTGGGGACGCGGGCAATGACACCCTTCTGGGCGGACTTGGCGACGATAGCATGTCGGGCGGCGCGGATGACGATTCTGTCCGAGGCGAGGATGGCAACGACAGCCTGACAGGTGACGCTGGCAATGACAGTCTGGATGGCGGCCTGGGTAATGACATTCTGTTCGGCGGCCTCGGTAACGACAGCCTTCTGGGTGCGGAAGGCAATGATGCGCTGTTTGGCGGCGATGGCAGCGACACCCTGTCTGGCGGCGATGGCAATGACGCGCTGTCGGGCGATGGGGGCAATGACACGCTCGAAGGTGGGTTTGGCGACGACACGCTTTCGGGTGGCGACAACAATGACAGCCTGCGCGGCGACAATGGAAATGACAGTCTGGCGGGCGATGCGGGCAACGATTTCATCGACGGCGGCACCGGCAACGACGCGCTGTTCGGCGGCACGGGCAATGACGCGCTGATTGGCGGCACGGGTGATGACAGCCTGTCGGGCGGCGATGGCAATGACAGCCCGTCAGGTGACACTGGCAATGACACAGTGGCCGGGGGACTTGGCGATGATACGCTGGGCGGCGGCGACAATGACGATCTGCTGAACGGCGACGATGGCAATGACAGTATCGGCGGCGATGCGGGCGATGACACTTTGCTGGGCGGTGCTGGTAACGATGCGCTGTTTGGCGGCATTGGCAACGACAGTCTGGACGGCGGCACTGGCAATGACATGCTTCAGGGCGGCGATGGGGCAGACATGCTGTCGGGTGGCGACGGCAATGATACCCTGTCGGGCGATGCCGGAAATGACACGCTGGCTGGGGGCCTTGGCGATGACACTCTGTCGGGCGGCACCGGGAATGACAGCCTGGTCGGGGCCGATGGAAATGACAGCCTGACAGGCGATGCTGGCAATGACGTGGTGTTTGGCGGCCTTGGCGATGACACCCTGCTTGGAGGGGCCGACGACGACAGCTTGCTGGGCGAGGACGGCAACGACAGCCTCGGCGGCGACGCGGGCAATGACACGTTGTCTGGAGGCGCGGGCAACGACGCGCTGACCGGCGGCGACGGCAACGACAGTCTATTTGGCGATGCTGGCAATGACGGCCTCGACGGTGGAATCGGCAATGATGCACTGTTTGGTGGCGACGGGGCCGATACACTATCGGCCGGTGAAGGCGACGACAGCCTTGACGGTGATGCCGGGAATGACAATCTGTCGGGCGGCGCGGGCAACGACACGCTGTCGGGTGGTGCAGGCGACGACCGGATGGAGGGTGGCACCGGCGACGATTCACTGCTGGGCGGTGACGGCAATGACAGCCTGCAAGGCGATGCCGGCAATGATACGCTGGACGGCGGCACCGGCAATGATGTGCTGTTTGGCGGAATCGGCGAAGACAGTCTTCAGGGCGCAGATGGCAACGACAGCCTTTTTGGCGACGACGGCAACGACAGCCTTTTTGGGGGTGCAGGTAACGACGTCATTGATGGCGGCGCGGGTGTGGACTTCATCAACACTGGCGCGGATGAAGATACCATTGTCGGCGGCATTGGCGATGTGGTTGACGGCGGCGATCAGGGCAACGACTTTGACGTGCTCGACCTTTCGGCATGGGGAAAGGATCAGACCCGCATCATCCGCGATGTGAACGACCGTGAAAACGGCGTGGTCGAGTTTTACGATAGCTTTGGTGCCCTGCTGGGCACAATGACCTTCAACGACATCGAAACCATCATCCCTTGCTTTACCCCCGGCACCCGGATCGTGACCGATCAAGGCGAAGTGGCGGTCGAGGATTTGCAATCGGGCGACCGTGTGCTGACCCGCGACAACGGCTTTCAGCCGCTGCGATGGGTTGGGCGGCGTGACCTGTCGGTGGCCGATCTGGTGGTGAATGACGCGCTGCGCCCGGTGCGGATTGCTGCGGGGTCCATGGGGTCTGAGGGGCCTTCGCGCGACATGCTGGTGTCGCCGCAGCACCGGATGCTAATGGTTGGGCCGCGCGCCGAGATGCTGTTTGGCGAAGCCGAAGTGCTGGTTCCCGCCGTGCATCTGCTGGGGCAACCCGGGGTGACACGGGTGACGCCAAAGGGCGTCACCTACATACACCTGCTCTTTGACCAGCATGAGATTGTGCAGTCTGACGGCCTATGGTCGGAAAGCTTTCAGCCCGCCGCCCGGTCGCTGACAGCAATGGATCACGCGACCCGCGCCGAAGTGATGGCCCTGTTCCCAGAACTTGACTCGCAGGGAACCGCCTTTGATGCGGCCCGACTGACGTTGAAGGCGCATGAGGCCCGGGTGTTACTGGCGGTGTAGCGCCCGCCAGGCGGCCCAGTCTTCGGGCGTGTCAAGATCGGTGGTGGCGTGGGTGCCGGGCAGAGCCACCAGTCGGGTCTGGCCGCGGTATTGCTGCAAGACAGCGCGCGCACCTTCGTCACCTGTCAGGCCGCCAAGCGCGGGTTTGGCCCATGCCGGAAAACCCACCGGGTGGCCGGGGGTGCCATCTTGCGCCGTGGCCCGCAAGATCAGGTCAGGGGTTGTGCGCCAGACTTGAACGAACCACGTCAAATCAGCGGCGGTGATCTCGGGCAGATCGGCCAACAGCAACAGCAAGGGCGCATCCGTGGTCAGGACCGCCAGTCCCGCGATCAGACTGGCTGCCATGCCATCGCCAGAGTTGGCCACCACGACCTTGCGCACACAAAGCCCATGCAGCGCCGCATCGCGCGCCGGGCGGTCGGGGGGCAGGGCGACCGTCACTGCACAGCCTGTAGCAATGGCGGCAAGGGCTATGCGAGCCAGTTGCGGCTGCGCGTTGATGGGTTCTAGCAACTTGTCGCCCCCCCGCATACGCGAGGAGGCACCAGCGGCGAGGATCAGGATTTCGGGATGCATCGCAATTTGTTAACAAGGAAAAGGGGGGCTGTCTGCCCCCCTCGTCGCTGACGCTGCTCACCCCCCGAGGATATTTTTCGACAGAAAATGAGTTCAGCCGCGCATGCGCGATCCGTCGGCGTCGAACAGGGGGGCAAGGTGCACGCGGGCAGGGCGGCGTTGGCCGAGGATTTCGATTTCCACCGCCAGCCCGTCTTGCACTTTGTCGGCTGGCAGGAAGCCTTGCGCTACCGATGTGCCGGTAAAGTGCGAATATCCGCCCGAGGTGCAGAAGCCGACCACCGCACCATCCACCCAGATCGGTTCCCACGCCACAACATCTGCATCATCTGCATCGACGATGAAGGTCACGAGCTTGCGTTTTGGCCCGCTGGCCTTTTCCGCCGTGGCTGCCGCCTTGCCGATCCAGTCGGCAGGTTTGTTCCAGCGGATAAAGCGGTCAAGCCCGGTTTCGCAGGGTGTGTAGTCTGGGCTGAACTCACGGCCCCAGGACCCGAACCATTTGTCCAGACGCAAGGACATCATCGCGCGCATCCCGAACGGGCGCAGCCCAAGGTCGGCACCTGCCGCGTTCAGAGTATCCCACAATTGACGCACTGACATGTTGTCGCAGTAGATTTCATAGCCCAGATCTGCGGTATAGCTGACGCGCTGTACGATGCAGTTGGCCATGCCGACAGTCATGCGTTTTACATCCATGAACTTGAAGGCCTCGGCCGACACATCGCTGCGGGTGACACGCGCCAGCAAGGTCCGGGCGTTTGGCCCGGCAATCTGGAACCCCGACCGCGCATCCGAGATGTTCTCGACCATCAGGCCAGGTTCCATGTTTTGCTCAAACCAGCGACCATGCCAGCCTTGGGCGCCGTAGCTGGCTGTTACTTGAAATTCGGTGTCCGACAGGCAGGACACCGTGAAATCGCCGATGATCTTGCCGGAATGGGCCAGCATCGGGGTCAGGCTCAGCCGTCCCGGTTTAGGGATCAGCCCCGCCATGATCCGGTCCAGCCACGCGCGGGCGTTGGGGCCAGTGACGCGGTATTTGCCGAAGTTCTGCACCTCGTTGATGCCCACGCCTTCCCGCACAGCCATAACTTCTTGCCGCGTCGCCTCCCAGGCGTTTGACCGTTTGAAGGTTGGCTCTTCATACCGGGGCTCGCCGGGCAGGGCGTGGTAATTGACCACTTCCAACCCATATTGCGCGCCCCAGACGGCGTTCATCTTGTCAAACACCTCGTACATCGGGGTCGTGCGGAAGGGGCGCGCGGCAGGGCGTTCTTCATTGGGATAGCTGACTGAAAAGCGCATCTGATAGTTTTCGATCACCTTGGGCACGGTATAGCCCGGGGTCGTCCAGGTGCCAAAACGGCTGACATCAAAGCCGCGCGGGTCGCGTTCGACCTCGCCCTCGATCATCCATTGCGCAAGGGCCAGTCCCATGCCGCCACCTTGGCTGAACCCGGCCATCACGGCACATGCCGACCAATAGTTTTTCAGGCCTTGCACGGGCCCTATCAGTGGATTGCCATCGGGAGCAAAGGTGAAGGGCCCATGGATCACCCGCTTGACGCCCGACCGTTCCAGCACCGGGAAGCGGCGATAGGCAAAGGCGACGGAGTCCTCGATCTTGTCGAACTGCTCGTTCAGAAGCTCGTGGCCGAAGGTCCAGGGTGTGCCGTCCACTGCCCATGGCTCACAGGGTTTTTCATAGAAACCGATGCAAAGCCCGCGGCCTTCCTGACGCAGGTAGCTTTCGCCACCGGGGTCCATCACATGCGGAAACTCACGTCCCGACTTCAGGATGTCCATGATTTCCGGGATGTCGTCGGTCACCAGATACTGGTGCGCCATCGGCAAAAGCGGCAGATAGACCCCCGCCATCGC
>JANNNF010000219.1:0-9332 GCA_031398405.1 Rhodobacterales bacterium
ATGGGCGGCCACGCGGCGGGTGATTATGCCAGCCAGACCGTGATAGAGTCCGTCGCCGCCTTGCCCGCCGATCAGCCGCCGACCGAGTTGATGCACCTGTTGCGGCAGGCGATCCTGTCGGCGCACGATAGCATCCGCGCCGAGGCCGCGCGGACGCAGGCGGGAATTATCGGGGCCACTGTGGTGGCATTGATGCTGTCAAATGGCTATTTTCTGGCGTTTTGGGCGGGTGACAGCCGCCTCTACCGCTTTCGCGATGGCGAGATCGAACTGCTGACCACCGACCATTCCATGGTGGCAGAACTGGTCCAAGCCGGAATCATGGATTGGGACGAGGCTGAACATCATCCGCAATCCAACGCCATCACCCGCGCCGTTGGCGTAGGCGAGGTGCTGGAGATTGACAAGGTCCGCGGCGAGGTCCGGTCCGGGGACCGTTTCATGCTGTGTTCCGATGGGTTGACCAAATACGCGGGCTTCGAGGCCCTGCGCCGGGCCGTTGTCGGCGCGCCGTTGGAAACGGTCTCTGACCGGTTGTTGCAGATGGCACTGGATGGGGGCGGGGCCGACAACATATCCATCATCGTTGTCGATACGATCTAGAGCGGTTCAGGTTTCAGCAGAATCTTAAATCTCTGCCTCTCGCCTCAAAAGCGGTTTTCGATGTCCTTTTTCCTAAAGACCTGAACCGCTCAGGGTTTCGCCGTCGTCAATATCCAGCTGTCCAGCGATGCAACCGGGGCAGTCAGCGATTGCAGTGCCTGTGCAAATCCTTCTGCGGATTCAGTGGTGGGGCGCAGCGCATCAAAAATCGGCGTCTTGGAATGGATGATCAACAGCTTGGTCTTTCCAAGCGACGTATCATCCACCGTAAACGCCAACGCGCCCGAGGCTTTCGCCTCATCAATGCCGTAGGCCACCCGAACCGTAGCGGCCCCGCTGCGCCCTGCGCGCAGGGCGGCGACAGAGTTATCCTCGCGGTTCAGGTTGGGCAGCAGGTGAAACACGTTGCCCGACACATCCAGCGCCGACACATAGAGGAAACCATCCATCACATCGGCGGGTATGGTCACGTCGATCACCGGGTTTTCGCCCACGAAATAGCGCCCCGTGGGGTTGGCATCCAGCCTGTCGCCAAAGCCGAAGGTCATCTCAAACCCACCCTGCGGCGCATTCGGCAGGGCGGCATCCACGGTGCAAAGGGTGGGGTTCAGCACCTCAACCTCCAGCCGCAGTTTGCGCGGGCCAACGGCGGCCACCAGCGCGTCATTCAACGCGACCTGCGATGCAACTTCTGCCACCCGGCCTGCGATGATCACGGTCGCATCAGCCGGAAATCCGGTGGGCAAGGGGTTGGCCACCGACAACTCGCCACAATCGGCATGGGCCGCAAGCACCTGCTTTACCGCATCTGCGGTCAGGATGCGGGGGCCAAGCTCAATCTCAACCGATCCGGTCAGGCCCGCGGGAATGGGCAAGGCCATCAGCCGGGTCTGTTCGGCGCGATCGAGGGTCAGGCCGGTGACCTTGACCTGATTGCCACTGGCTGCCACCCGCCACTCCGGCAGGGCCGCCACGGCATCAATCAAGGTCATGACATCCGGCCCCCAGCTTTCGGTGATATCCCCCGACGCCCGCGTCAGTTGCACACCACCACCGACAGAGGCCATCTTGGCCGATAGCGCCTGTTCCATATCGGGCGAAGGCACATTGCCAACCGCCTGCGCCGTTGCATCGGCCTTGCGTTCGGCGATCAGGATAAAGGGGTCCGCCACCGGAAACCTGGGCCCAAACAGCCCCGCCATATAGGCCCCACCGCCCAAAACCGCGACCAGAATCAGCGCAAGCACGGCCAGCAAGCCACCCCGCCCGCCGCTGGCTTTGGCTTCGGGTTTCACAGACAACGGTTTCAGTGGCCCGGGCTTTGGCACCTGCTGCACCGCAGCTGCCTTGCGCGGCACGATCACCGTGCGGTCCGGATCATCCGCCACCGGCCCCCGGCGGATCGCGTCCAGCACCGCCGCCGCATTGGGCAGGCGTTTGGTGCGGTCGGGAACTGTCATCTGGTCGATCAGCGATTTCAGCGGTTCAGGAACGCCCGAAGTATCCAAAGGCTGCGCCTTGCGGGTGACAACCTCCATCGGGTTGTTGCCAGATTCAGGCGGCTTGCCCCGGAACGTCGCCAGCAGCAGCGCGCCAAGCGCATAGATATCCGCCCGCTCATCGGTGTTGCCGGCCAATTGCTCGGGGGCGGCATAGGCGTATTTACCGGCAAATTCGTTGCCGACAATGGTTTCCGCCCCCGGGTTGGTGTCCTTGGCGATGCCGAAATCGATGATCACCGCCTCGCCGGGATTGCCGCCGCGCAGGATGATGTTGTCGGGCGATAAGTCGCGGTGGACGATGTTCTTGGCATGAGCAGCGGCCAGGCCTTCACTGACGCGGGCGGCGACGATCATCAGATCCTCGGCCGACATGCCCCCCGCTTTCAGTTTCTTGTCCAGCCCCGGGCCTTCGACATAGTCCATGATCAGATAAACGGTGCCATCATCCATGCGCTGATTGTCGTAATAGCGCACGATGCTGTCATGGCGGATTTCGCGGATGTCTTCCTCGCGCCGCATCAGCGCCAGATAATCGTCATTCCGCGAAAATTCCGACCGCAGCGCCTTGAGCGCCACCACCCGACCCGAGACTTCGCTGCGGGCGCGGTATACCTCGGACGTGCCGCCCCGGCCAAGGGCGGCCTCTATCCGGTAGGTGTTGTTCAACAGATCGCCCGGCTTGAAAATGGGGTCATGGCCAGAGGTGCCGCCACTCATGCTGCGGGTGCCCCGACGGACATCAGATCAGCCGGTTCCATCTGCGTCAGCTAAGCGCCTGAAATTCGACCCGACGGTTGGCATCCGCGCGGGGGTCTGCGGCGTCAAACGGATAGCGCGCACCAACGCCCAAAGCCTCCATCTTTGTGCCCGGAATCCCGCAATCGGTTTCCAGATGGCGCTTTACTTCCTCGGCGCGCAGCAACGACAGCTTTTCGTTATAGCTGTCAGACCCCGAACTGTCGGTGTGGCCGACAATGCGGAACAGTTGCACGTCGGTGGCCTTCATCACGTTGCACAGCGAGGCAAGGCGGGGTTTCTGATCGTCCCGCAGGGCAGAGCTGTCAAAGTCAAAGCTGATGTTGATATTGACCTGCTCATCCTTGGGCAGTTCGGCCACCACGACCTGCTCCGCCGGGGCTGCGGGATCGGTTGGTTCGGCGGTCACTGTGGGCACGATCGAAAGGCCGCGGGTTTTCTGCTTTTTAAAGGCGGCGGCAATTTCCGCCTCTGTCATGCCGCCTGCATCGGTGGTTTGTGCCATCACAGGGGTGGCCGCCTGGGCCGCTCCGATGGCAAGTGCGGCGAGTACCAAAAGAATCCGGTTCATCATGTGCATCACCTTCATGGATCAAATAAATCCTGAGACGAAAGATACACCTAAGATTGCCATTCTGCCAATGCCTTTGGCGGCCGCTGCTGTTGACTAAAGCCTGCACGTCGCGCACCTTTCGCGCAGAAATTGACAAGCCAGGCCGGACCCTTCTCATGCGCAGCGTGAAGATCATTATCGCGGCCATCGTCCTGCTGACGATCCCGTTGATCTGGCTGGCGGTGCAAAACCTGATGCCGGTCAGTGTCGCGTTGGACGGTGGCGGCGGGTCGGGCATTGACAGTGGCGCGCGGATCGAAATTGAGGTGCTGCGCCAACAGGTTGAGGCGTTGCAAGATCAGGTCACCACGCTGGAGCAGGAAGTGGCCGGGATCTCTGCGGGTGCCACCTCCTACGATGCCTCGGCCACAGCGCCCCCCACGGATGAGGCGACCGATGCGCCCGCGTTCAATGATGGCAGCAATGCAATCGGTGATGCCTATGCTCAGGTGGTGCTGATCGCCAATCGGCGCAACGTGAACAAGACCATTACCGTGGCCTCCCCCAGCTTTCTGGAGGGTTTTCTTGGCCGCCCGCGAGAGGTGCTGACCGACAACTGCGAATCCATGACCAACCCCACGCTCAAAGCCTTGCTGATCACCGAACAGGTCGGTCCGATCAAGGTCACGATGTTGCGCCCGGCGCTGGACAGCATGAAGCGGGTGTTTGAAAAGGTCGAGGCCACCGACCCCGATCTTTACGCCCGCATCAGCACCGCAGGGTCGCTGTGTGTCCGCCGCATCCGGGGCACCACCGACCGCACGTCGACCCATTCCTTTGGCCTCGCGGTTGATTTGAACATTGATGGCCAGCTTGATACCTTCACTGATGGCAAAACCCAGCTTGGCTTGACCATTCTGGCCGATTTTTTCATTGCCGAAGGCTGGGTCTGGGGCGCAGGCTTTGGTCGGGAAGATTCGATGCACTTCGAGGTCAGCCGCCAGCAACTGGAATCCTGGCGGGCCGAGGGCAAAATTTGACAGTGTGAAGTGAATTGATTGGTCCGCCCGTTGCGGGCAATATGCAACGTACGGCTTTGAGCCGGAAAAGGCGAAACTATGCAGCATATTCTATTCGCCCTGCTGATCCTTCTGCCATTGCCCGCCTTTGCGGCGGAAAAGATCGCGCTGGTGATCGGGATGGGCCAATATCAGTCAGTGGTGCCGCTGGACAATACCGTGAACGACGCGCGCGGGGTGTCTGACACGCTGGCAGGCATCGGTTTTCAGGTCACGACGCTGCTGGATGCCACCGGGGCAGATTTCCACGCGGCGATTGATGAATTTGCCTTCCGGTCGGAAACCGCAGACCTTGCGCTGATCTACTATGCGGGTCACGGGGTCGAGGTTCAGGGCGAGAATTTTCTGATCCCGGTTGATGCAAACATATCCTCTAACCTTGACGTACAGCGGCAGGCGATTTCGTTGAAGGAACTGCTGGCCTCGGTTGATCATGCCCGTAAGATGCGGATCGTCATTCTGGACTCGTGCCGCAATGATCCGTTCGGCGGCGCGTTGGAAATCAAGGCGGCACAAGCAGTTGATGCGGCAACCGGCACCCGGGGGGCGGGGGAAGGCGGGCTTGCCCCTGCCACGCCAGACCGGGGCACGCTGGTGGCCTATGCCGCGCGGGACGGGGCGGTGGCACTGGATGGGTTGGGCAAGAACAGCCCCTTCGCCTTGGCCCTGATGAAAACCCTGCCGCAGCCTGATCTTGAGATCAGCCTGATGTTCCGCCAAGTGCGCGATGAAGTGCTGACCGCCACCGGCAACTTGCAAGAACCCCATACCTATGGGTCCTTGTCGGGCACGCCCTTTTACATTGCGGGCACCCAGAACGGCGGGACGGTGGTGGAAAATGCCAACCTCAAGGTCGCATGGTCCGACATTCGCCCCGAACAGGAAACCCAGCTTGCGGCCTTGGCCGATCAGGGCGACACGCGGTCGATGGTGGGGCTGGCCTATATGCGGCTGAATTCCGAAGATCCGCGCTATCAGCCGGATCAGGCGGCGAAACTGCTGACCAAGGCGGCGGATGCGGGGTCCGCAGAGGCCCAGTTTGAACTGGCGCAACTGTATGAAATCGGGCTTGGGGTTGACCAAAGTGTGCCCCGCGCGTTGGAACTGTATCAGGCCGCGGCAGATCAGGATTTTCCCGATGCGCTGAACGATCTGGGGTTCTTTTATTTTCAGGGCGAAATGGGCCTGCCGCGCGATGCGGAAAAGGGCCTGAAATATTTTGAACGCGCCGCCGACCTGCGCCAACCGCAGGCGATGTTCAACTTTGCCTCGATGATCGACGATGGCAATATCGCGGGCAAAGGGGCCGCCGACGCGGGCGAGTACCTGTACCGCTCCCTTCGGTCGGGGTCGCAGGAAGTGCATGATCTGTTGATAGAAAGGCCGACAATGTTCAAAACGGAAACCCGCAAGGCCTTGCAAGCCAAACTAGCCGAGAACGGCTTTTACACAGGCACTCTGGACGGCAGTTTTGGCAAAGGCACCCAAGCCGCCATCACCGCCGCGTTCGGGCAAGCCGGATGAGAGGCATTTTTCGACTTCTGAGCAGCCTTCTGGTGCTGGCATCTGTCGCCGGCGTCGCCTTGTCGCAATCGACAGGGGGCGAATCAACGGGCGGCGGTGGCGGCTACGGCGGCGAGAGCAATTATGACGCCCCCTTAAAGCAGGCTTTGACATCCAAGGCCGCGACCAAGATTGTAACGCAATTGACCGACGCCGCAGAATATTGCGAGTGGATTCCCGACGAATATGTGGTGGATTGTCTGGCCGACCAATATGCCAAGATAGAGCGCAGCCTGCCCAGAGGCGGCGATTATTCCGAGGTGCGCAAGGTGATTGGTGGCACCGCGAAATCCCTTCAGGGCATTGCCAGAAAATACAGCAACGGTGCCAAAGCCGTTGTGACCAAGCGCCCCCCGGCAGGCAAGTTTGCCACCAGCGCGACCCGTGCCCTGATCCCGGTGCCCAAGCAGGCCCAGCGCAAAGCCGTGCAATCCGCCAACCGCGTGGTGGCCGAAGCAACAACCCTGCTGCTGCGATCCGGCGAACAGTCCGCCGCACGCCGCGCGCCGTTTCAGAAAATCGCCTCGGCGCTTGGCGACAGCAACAAGGTGCTTTTGCGGGCGATCTGACGGTTTCTGGCATAGACGATAAGCGCGCCTTATCGGCACTATCAGAAAATCGAACTTAAACTAATGCCCCGGCTTTGCTAGTGTTGCCAGTGAACGCATGGCCGCACTCCGCGCGCTTGCCCTTTTGCCAACCCACACAAAACGTGCAGGCCACGATGTGCCTGCGCGCCTTACCTGAAACTGTCGCAGCGCGCAAACCGCAGCCACGATCGGAGAGAATGATGGACGGAAATGACAATCCCAGCGGTGGCAAATGCCCGGTCATGCACGGCGGAGCCAAGCAAACCAAGGCGGGCGCGCGAACAACGCGCGACTGGTGGCCGAACCAGCTTAACCTGAAGATTCTGCATCAGAATTCCTCCATGTCCAACCCGATGGGGCTGGACTTCAACTATGCGGATGAATTCAGCAAGCTTGACATGAACGCCATCAAGCAAGACCTGTTCGCACTGATGACCGACAGTCAGGAATGGTGGCCCGCAGATTTTGGCCATTACGGCCCGTTCTTCGTCCGCATGGCATGGCACAGCGCAGGCACCTACCGTACCGGCGATGGCCGTGGTGGGTCGGGGGCTGGCACGCAGCGCTTTGCGCCGCTGAACTCTTGGCCGGACAACGTGAACCTTGACAAGGCCCGCCGGCTGGTCTGGCCGATCAAACAGAAATACGGCAACAAGATCTCCTGGGCCGATCTGATGATCCTGACCGGCAACGTGGCACTGGAATCGATGGGGTTCAAAACCTTCGGCTTTGGCGGCGGGCGTGAAGATATCTGGGAACCCGAGGAAGACGTCTACTGGGGGTCCGAGGATGTCTGGCTGATCGCCAGCAACGATCCGACCAACCTGAACAACCGCTATTCTGATGCCCGTCAGTTGGAAAACCCGCTGGCCGCTGTGCAGATGGGCCTGATCTACGTCAACCCCGAAGGCCCGGATGGCAACCCCGACCCGCTGGCCTCGGCCCATGATATCCGCGAAACCTTTGCCCGCATGGCGATGAATGACGAAGAAACCGTCGCCCTGATCGCCGGGGGCCATACCTTTGGCAAAACCCATGGCGCAGGCGACACTGCCCATGTTGGCAAAGAACCTGAATCCGGCAGCCTTGCCCAACAAGGCTTTGGCTGGGCCAGCACCTATGCCTCGGGCAAGGGCGTCGATGCCATCTCCAGCGGGCTGGAAGTGACGTGGACCACCAAGCCGACCCAGTGGACGAACGAATACTTCGACCACCTGTTCGGATTTGAATGGGAAATCACCAAAAGCCCTGCGGGCGCGCATCAGTGGAGGCCGAAAAATGGCGGCGGGGAGGGCACGGTACCTGATGCCCATGACGCCAGCCGCAGCCACGCACCGCAGATGCTGACCAGCGATCTGGCCCTGCGGATGGACCCGATCTATGAACCCATCTCGCGGCGGTTCCACCAGAACCCCGATCAGTTCGCCGATGCCTTTGCACGCGCGTGGTACAAGCTGACCCACCGCGACATGGGGCCACGGGTGCGCTACCTTGGCCCTCTGGTGCCAAGCGAGGAACTGCTGTGGCAAGATCCGGTGCCCGATGTAAACCATGTGCTGATCGACGCCACAGATGTGGTCGTGCTGAAGGACGCGATCCTTGCGTCCGGCCTGCCTGTGTCGCAACTGGTGTCCACTGCCTGGGCATCGGCGTCGACCTTCCGCGGGTCTGACAAACGCGGTGGTGCTAATGGTGCGCGCATCCGCCTTGCCCCGCAAAAGGAATGGGAGGTCAACCAGCCCGGCCAGCTTGCAACCGTGCTTGGCAAACTCGAAGGCATCCAGTCCACCTTCAACGCGGCCCAGACTGGCGGCAAGAAAGTGTCGCTGGCAGATCTGATCGTTCTGGCCGGTGGCGTTGCGGTCGAAAAGGCGGCCAAGGCTGCGGGCCATGATGTGACCATGCCCTTCACACCGGGCCGCACCGATGCGTCGCAAGGCCAGACGGATGTAGAGTCGTTTGCCGTACTGGAACCGGTGGCAGACGGTTTCCGCAACTACCTCAGGACCGAATACACCCTGTCGGCAGAAGAACTGCTGATCGACCGGGCCCAGTTGCTGACCCTGACGGCACCGGAAATGACCGTTCTGGTGGGTGGTCTGCGCGTGCTGAACGCGAACACCGGGCAATCGCAGCACGGCGTCTTTACCAACCGGCCCGAAACCCTGACCAACGACTTCTTCGTCAACCTGACCGATATGGCGACCGTGTGGAAACCAATCTCACCCGCTGACGACCTGTTTGAAGGCCGTGACCGGGGGACAGGCGATTTGAAATGGACAGGCACCCGCGTCGATCTGGTGTTCGGATCAAACTCGCAACTGCGCGCGTTAACAGAAGTTTATGCCTGCGCCGATGCAGAGGCGCGCTTTGTGCGCGATTTCGTCGCCGCATGGACCAAGGTGATGAACGCAGACCGCTTTGATTTGAAATGAAAGAGAGGGCGGCGCGTCACAGCGCCGCCCTTTCAGCTTTCCACCATCATGCCTGTCACGATCAGCACCTGATAATCCTGCTTGGTGCAGCCTTCGACATTTGGCATCGAGATTTCAGGCCGCATCGGGAATACGTCAGTCGGGGTTTTGTCGGGCGTGCATGACTGGCCCGCCACCGCCGCCGTATACAGCGCGGCTCGGCACCCCAGATGCGTCACATCATATAGCGTGGCCCCGTTTGACAGCGACCA
>JANNNF010000229.1:0-10022 GCA_031398405.1 Rhodobacterales bacterium
ATCTGCCGCCCGAAGAGCTGGCAGAAATTCCGACCGTCTGCGGCAGCCTACGTGAGGCACTGGAGGAGTTGGAGAAGAACCACGAATTCCTGCTGTCGGGTGGAGTGTTCACCAAGGACCAGTTGGAAGGCTACATCGCGCTGAAGTGGCAAGAAGTTTACAACTTTGAGCATACTCCGCATCCGGTTGAATATCAGATGTACTATTCCTGCTGATCACCTTCTGATTGTAATTCAAAGGGGCGCACCGATGGTGCGCCCTTTTTTCATTGGCGCGCGATTGATGGCCATTCCAGCAACTGGGGTGCAGATTTCTTCAGCCAATCGGAATTTTGTCAACAATCAGGCAAACCCCCCGCATAATACCTTGCATTTGTCACAAACTGATCGCATCGGGGGCACAATGCCCGCGCAACTTGGAGTTTATCGAAGTGCAGGAGTTGCCCCATGACGCAAATGAACCAAAGCACGATCGTTCAGCTGTTGTTTTGTGAGACCCCCAGAATGAACTTTGCGGGCCTGGTGACCGAGCTTGAAATAGCGCTGGAGCAGGCAAGTGCCGGTCAATGCGCTGTGGACTGGGATCACGACGATATCGTCGTGTTCGAGGCCGACAAATGCCGGTTCGTGTTGGCCTATTGCGCGCAGCCATCGCAACACATTGCGGCGTGCCTCACGTTGTCGGTCGGGCCAGCATCAGGGTTTCAGACGGAAGCTTTGCCGATCTTGACCGAAGCCGCCTGCCGGATGATCATCAAACGGCTTGATCTGCGTTATGCGCCGGATCATCAGCATTGGCACAGCGTGTCAGGGCCGGTCGGCGCGGACGAGATTGATGCCCTGAATGAAGCGCTTGGTGCGGTGGAAATTACGCCTTCCCCACCCGACGCCTCGATAGCACCGATTGCAGACCTGGTGCCGCTGCTGACGCGCAAAGCTGAAGCGGACGGTGATGCAAACTGCGACTTTGCCGGGCAGGACACGAAACTGAGGCCATTCCCGGTCCGCCCTCAATCTGTTCGATCAGTTTCGCAGCGTACTGTGGAAAGACGCCGGATGACCCACAACCCTCGGGTCGAAACTGTTACCCCTTTGCGCACACCCGACCGGTTCGAACGGGCCTTGGTCCGCAAACTGCGGGCCACAACAGGGGGGCAGCCAGTCGAACCCGTGGTCCCAGAAACGGCCAATGACATGCCGGATCTGCCGTCAGAAAATGATCAGGTGATTACCCGGGTTCGCGCTGCATTGTATCCGGCGGTTGAAGAAAAATTTCCCATGTCCACACAATTGCGCCTTGCGGCCCATTCGATGGATGCGACTTTGATCATCGTGGCGCTGCCAGTTGGCGCGGCTATGCTGACTTACAGTTTACTGCGCGGCGGCAATGCCAATATATCAGGCCGGATGATGGCCATCACCTGTACGCTGGTCGGACTGTCGCAGACCGGGTTTGCAGGTTCTTTGGCCGGGTTCTTGTAAGCGGACGATCGAAGGATGGGCAAATTGCCCATCCTACTTTCCGATTTTGCGCAACCGCTTGGACAGGTGCTGAAACACCCACAACACCGCTACAGCCAGCCCTGCAGCCATCGCAGCAAGTGGAATATTACCCACGCCGCAAGCGAGCCCGATGGCCCCTGCCATCCACATGCCGGCACCCGTGGTCAGCCCCTTGACGCGACCGCCGGACGTAATGATTGACCCTGCGGCAAGGAACGCCACGCCTGAGGTGACAGCCTCGATCAGGCGCAGCGGATCGCTGCTTTTACCAGTCGGATCTGCCAGCATTTCAAACACGATCAGCGCGAACAGGCAGGAGGCCAGCGCGACCAGAATATGGGTGCGCAGGCCCGCGCCTTCGGAATTCACCTCACGCTCCACCCCGATAATACCACCGAGAATGATTGCTGCCACAAGGCGAACAGCAACAATTTCTGGCGGCGTGGCTTCAAAAGAAGACGAGAGCTCGGACTGGATCAAATCAATTAGAGCCATGGTGTTCCTTTGACGGGCGAACGAGATGTCGAGCCAAGCTGGGCTTTCAGCGTGCTAACCCTGTGGTGTGGATCTGGGTTCCCTGAGGCCCCGCAAGACTTGCCTTTGTCAGCACCACGGCTCTTCGCTACTGCGCTCGGTGGATCGGGTGTTCTTTCAAAGCAATGTTTTGATTTGGAGTCAGATCCGTCATCCGTACAAGGTAGGTGTGGATCGAAAACACCACCGCGCGACTGACTGGCAATCGAATAAGCGATTGGCGTTCAGACCTGATATAAGGCATCAGCCCGTCGGCCATATCCTTGGGGGCATCCTCGCGCAGCGGGTTGAACAGGGGGGCGCGCGAGTGATGCGCATTTGCCCGCCACAGAGGTTGATCAACCCGGACCAGATCAAGCATCCGTTGCACCCTGCGGCCCACATCCTCGGTGTATTTATCAACCGGCAAATGGATACGCATCATCGCACGGCCCAGTTTTTCCGCCAAAGTCCAACCCGCGGGGAAGCAAAGGATAGCGCCTGACAACTGGTGTTCACCTGTGCCATCGGGCTGCATGAGGCAGATGTCTTCCTGAATGAGGCGACCAAGCGTCAGCAAGGGTTGGTCGCGGTTCAGCGGTACGGTCATGCCATCAGGGCGGGTTGCCTGACCGGAGTCCATGCAGAACCCAAGTGGGGGCAAAAGCCGCAGTATCAGGTCATAAACCTCGACCGACGCATCCTGCGCTTTTTCGGTCATGCCATGTACAAGACCTGGACAGTCGCGGATCAGGCGGTCGCGCTCTGCCATTTGGGCAGTGTATGCATCATCCACGTGCAGCCAATCGACCATATCCAGCGGCACGATGCCGGGCAGTTTTCGGGTGCGCGGGTCAGCCCAGGGGGCAAAGGGTAGCGATTTTTGCACTATCTCGGTCATGGCCAAGAAATAGCCCCCCGATGCCCTTTTGGCCCAAACATTTCCGACATTGCCTGGTCGTCTGCGCACCACAAAACTGGGAAACCCCGCTGCAGGTTGCTGAATCAACGCAGGTTGTTGGCAGGGGGGTTTGGCACAGAAGGCGGCTTGACCTTGGCTTCCCGCAGTGCGCTTGACCCACCATGCCGTCCTCTGTTCAACCTCTGTGCTAAAGTATCCTTGTGGGGAAGGTTGATGGCCGATTGGCCAGATAGGCCCCTGTCGCCGTCAAGCCTTCGGCACTCGCCGGCCCCCTTGGCCCCGCTGTGCCTTGCAGTCTGCCCCCCGGCGGTCTATGCGGGCCACGCCCATCTTCCTCTGCGAAAGGCCCGCCATGATCCCCCGCTATTCCCGCCCCGAGATGGTAGCCCTTTGGTCACCCGAGACCAAGTTCCGGATCTGGTTTGAAATCGAGGCCCATGCCTGTGACGCAATGGCAGATCTGGGCGTGATCCCGCGCGCCAATGCCGATGCGATATGGCGGGCCAAGGATGTAGAGTTCAACGTGGCCCGCATTGATGAGATCGAGGCTGTCACAAAGCATGATGTCATCGCGTTTCTGACCCATCTGTCGGAAATCGTCGGCGCTGATGAGGCGCGGTTTGTGCATCAGGGCATGACGAGTTCAGATGTGTTGGACACCACCTTTAACATTCAGCTTGCCCGCGCGTCTGATTTGCTGCTGGCCGGGCTGGACCGGGTTCTGGCAGCGCTGAAGGCCCGCGCGTTTGAGCACAAGGACACGGTTCGCATCGGGCGCAGCCATGGCATCCATGCAGAACCCACAACCATGGGCCTGACCTTTGCACGGTTCTATGCTGAAATGGCGCGCAATCGGTCCCGTCTGGTCAATGCCCGGGCAGAAATTGCCACCGGGGCGATCTCTGGCGCGGTCGGCACCTTTGCCAACGTCGACCCGCGTGTCGAGGAGCATGTCTGCGCCAAAATGAACCTGACCCCCGAGCCGATCAGCACCCAAGTGATCCCGCGCGACCGTCATGCCATGTATTTCGCCACCCTTGGCGTGATTGGCAGCAGCATAGAAAACATCGCCATCGAAATCCGCCACATGCAGCGCACCGAAGTGTTGGAGGCCGAGGAGTTTTTCAGCCCCGGCCAGAAGGGCAGTTCTGCCATGCCGCACAAGCGCAACCCGGTGCTGACCGAAAACCTGACCGGGCTTGCGCGCCTTGTCCGCATGGCCGTGATCCCTGCGATGGAGAACGTGGCCCTTTGGCACGAACGCGATATCTCACACAGTTCGGTAGAGCGCACGATTGGCCCCGACACCACCATTACGCTGGATTTCGCGCTACACCGTCTGGCGGGCGTCATTGAGAAACTGGTGATTTACCCCGCCAACATGCTGGCCAATATGAATAAATTCCGTGGTCTGGTAATGAGCCAGCGGGTGTTGCTTGCCCTGACGCAAGCCGGTGTGAGCCGAGAAGACAGCTATAAACTGGTGCAGCGCAACGCGATGAAGGTATGGGAAAAGGGGGCCGATTTCAAAACTGAATTGTTGGCCGACCCCGAGGTAACAGCCGCCCTGACCCCGGCCCAGATCGAAGAAAAGTTCGATCTGGGCTATCACACCAAGCATGTCGATACGATTTTTGCCCGGGTGTTTCCTGCGTAACTGACCAAGTCTCGCAAACCCGTGATCCTGGGGGGACGAAATCTGCTTTGCCCCCTGCAAACCCGTGCTACCTTTGAAGAACATAAAAGGATCACTGCCATGCGATTTGCCGCTGCCCTAGTTTTGTCCGCCCTGCCCTTTGCGGCGTTTGCCGCTGGCAGCGACCCCACCCCGCCTGCGACGACCGAAACAACCACAGTTTGCGCCAAAGGCGAGGTGTGGGATAAAAAGACCAAGGCTTGCATAAAATCCGATGATGCCCGGCTGGATAATGACACCCGCTTTGGCGCGGTGCGCGAACTAGCCTATGCCGACCGCCCGGAGGAGGCTTTGGCCGTTTTGGCCAGCATGACCGAGGGCAAGACTGACCGCGTCCTCACTTATCTCGGCTTTGCCAATCGAAAGGCCGGTCGGCTTGAATTGGGGATGCAATATTACACCGCCGCGCTGACGCAAAACCCCGACAACATTCTGGCCCGCAGCTATTATGGCCAGATGCTGGTTGAGATGAACGAAGTTGCCATGGCACAAGAGCAGCTTGACGCCATTCGCAACCGGGGCGGCGCCGGGACTTGGGCAGAGATTACCCTCGCCTCGGCGATCGTCACAGGAGCCACTACCAACTACTAACCCAGAGGAGATTATGATGCGTTCTACCCTGAGCCTCGTCTTGATTGCCCTGACCCTTATGCCGACCGTTGCCCTTGCGGGTGGCTGTCCGGACCGGGTAAAAACCACCACTGCCGCGATATGCGCCGTGGGTATGCAGTGGGACGCAGGAAAATCTGCCTGCGTGGCAAACCCGACAACCTGATCGAAAGCCCCCGTTAACCCGTTGCTGCCAAGATTGGCCAGCAACGGGAATCGGAGGCTGATGTGGCACAAAACGGCGTGGCTTTGGCGCGGATTACCCCGGTTCAGCGTGCAGTGCCTGCGGTGCGCGGGCCCGCAGTGCCGCGCAGCCTGAACCCCAAGGAAAAAGCTGCGGTGATCGTGCGATATCTTCTGTCTGAAGGCAGCACTATCTCTATAACTTCTTTGCCTGACCACATGCAGGCCGCCCTTGCCGAGCAAATGGGCCAGATGCGTCTGGTAGACAGGACCACGCTGTCGGCGGTGTTAGATGAATTCCTGAATGAGCTGGAACAGGTCGGGCTGGCTTTTCCCGGTGGAATCGAAGGCACGCTGTCAATGATGGACGGCCATATCAGCCAGACCGCGGCCTCGCGCCTGCGCCGCCTGGCGGGGGCATCCGCCAAGGCTGACCCTTGGGACAGTCTGGTGCAGTTGCCCGCAGAGACGCTTTTGCCCGTTCTGACCCACGAATCCATCGAAGTGGCGGCGGTGATGCTCTCAAAACTACCTGTCCCCAAAGCGGCGGAATTGTTGGGCAAACTGCCAGGAGAAAAGGCCCGGCGCGTTGCGTATGCCGTTTCGATGACAGGAAATGTCCACCCAGACACAGTGCGCCGTATCGGCAGGGCGCTGGTCACACAACTTGACACCCAACCCGCCAAAGCGTTCGATACCGGGCCGGTTGAACGGGTGGGGGCCATCCTGAACGTATCCCCGGCGCTGACCCGCGAAGATGTGTTGCGCGGGCTTGAAGCGGAGGATGCGGGCTTTGCCGAACAGGTGCGCCGCGCGATTTTTACCTTTGTGCATATTCCCGTCCGTGTCGCTCCTCGTGATCTGCCAAAGGTCATTCGTATAGTCGATCAAGCGGTGCTGATCACGGCGCTTGCTGGGACGGCGGGCAATGCAGGGTTGGAGGAAGCCGCTGAATTTATCTTCGCCAATATCTCACAGCGCATGGCGCAGGGATTGCGCGAGGAAGTGGCCGCCAAGGGCAAGGTCAAGGAAAAGGATGCTGATGACGCGATGTCGGTGGTAATTCTTGCCATTCGTCAACTGGAAGGAACGGGCGAATTGGTTCTGGTGCAGCCAGAGGAGTAACACTTTGCCCCCCCTTGTCCCGGCCTTGGTCCACGCCTAGGGTCTGCGCGCCCACCGAAGGATCAAAGATGCCCGCGCTTACCCATGTGACCAAGGCTGTGCTTCTGATGGTCACGGCAATTGTGTTTTTCACGTCAATGGATGCCGCGGCCAAGGGTTTGATCTTACGCTACCCTGCCCCACAGGTGATCTGGGCACGGTTCCTCGGCCAATTCATCCTGGTGCTGATCTTGCTGCGTCACCACACGCCACGCCTGCTGCGCACCACCAACCCAAAGCTGCACTTCGCCCGGTCGGCGTTTCAGTTTGGCGCGACAGGCATGTTTTTCCTCAGCCTGACTCACATCGGTCTGGCCGAGGCGACGGCGCTGACTGATATAAACCCGGTTCTGATCACCCTTGGTGCTGCGATATTTCTTGGCGAAAAGCTGGGGCCGCGCCGGCTGGCGGGGGTGTTGGTCGCGCTAATTGGCGCGCTGATCATCATCCGTCCGGGGGCCGGGGTGTTCAGCCCCTGGGCCTTGCTGCCCTTGGGGGCTGCGATCTGTTACACGGGCAACGCACTGATCACCCGGCATATCGGCGCAAGCGAAAGTGTGTGGACCTCGATGCTCTACGCTTCGGCCTTTGGCACTGTGGCTGCGAGTGTCGCACTGCCATGGGTCTGGCAACCGATTGCCGCCGCAGACCTGCCGCGTTTTGCGCTGGTCGGGGCGCTTGGCACCTGCGCGCAGCTGGCGATCATCCGCAGCTTTGCAATGGCCGAGGCTTCAATCGTTGCCCCCTTTGCCTATCTGGGCATCGTGTTTGCGACCATCTGGGGGGTGGTTCTGTATGATGAATGGCCCGACGCAGCGTCTATTTTTGGTGCCCTTGTGATCGTGGGGGCTGGTCTTTATGTCTGGCACCGTGAAACCGCCGCTGCCCGACGGGTGGCCTGATCCTTGGCTGATATGGACGCGCCCGCAAAACCCCGCCGTAGCCTCTGGCTGCAAGACCGCCTGTTGCGCGGTTTGATCTGGGCCTTGTTGTGCCTGCCCTACCGGTGGCGTGTGCCGTTGTGTGGCTGGGTTGTGTCACGTCTTATTGCCCCGATGGCCGGATACACGCGCCGCATCCGCCGCAATCTGGCACTGGTGCAGCCCGACCTTGCTGCCACCGAGGTGGAAAGAATCGTCCGCGCGGTGCCCGACAACGTGGGCCGCACCATTATTGAGATCTATTCAGGCGCAGAATTTGTCGGCCGCGCCGTGCAACAGCCACTAACCGGTGATGGGGTGGACGCGTTGGAAGCCGCACACCGCAGCAACCGGCCGGTGATTTTGGTAACCGGTCATTTCGGGAATTACGATGCCTCGCGGGCGGCGCTTATCGCACGGGGCTACAGGGTTGGTGCGTTGTATATGCCGATGAGCAATCCGCATTTCAACGATCACTACGTCAGGGCGATCTCTAATATCGGCACGCCACTGTTCCCGCGCGGCAAGCCGGGCCTGACTGCCATGGTGCGCCATCTGCGATCGGGCGGCATGTTGGGCATGTTGATCGATCAACATATGACCCATGGCACCGATCTTACCTTTTTTGGCCGCACTGCAATGACGGCACTTTCAGCCGCTGAACTGGGCTTGAAATATGATGCGCTGGTTATTCCGACCTATGCGGTTCGCCTGCCGGATGGTCTGGGGTTCCAGATCATTGTCGAGGCCCCGATTGCGCATGGCACGCCAGAACAGATGACCCAAGACCTGAATGACAGTCTGGAACGGATCGTGCGGGTTCACATGGATCAGTGGTTCTGGATTCATCAGCGCTGGAAAGGACCCAAGCGCCGCCCGCCCCCATCAGCGTAACTGCGCCGCCGCCAAAATAGCCGCTGGTCCCGCCGATTGAATGATCACAACCACCGGGTCGCTGCCAGCGACTTCGGTCGTCAGTGTCAGAGGCTCCTGACCCGACCATTCCCCAAGCGTCTGCCAGGAGGTCACGATGTTGTGGTAAGTGATGCTTTTGCCAGCGTTTTCGCCGCGCTGGATGGCAACCGTTTCAGACGGGTTAAAGCGGACGATATCAACCTGCGCTACATCGGCAAACGGCTGGCCCGCGACCGCATTGATGGTCAGAGTGTCAGCGCTGCGACCAAGGGTCAGGTTGACCAGAGCGGGCATTGACGCGTGGCGGGCAAGGTGGGCCTCAAATGTCTTCGGCTCAAACCCTTCCACCCGATCGATGCCTCCGACCACGATCTGCGGAGTATAGATGGTGCGGCTGTTTATGGCGCGGGCGTAGGCTTTTTGCCGAGTTGTGAAGGCGGGGCTGGCAAATTTATCTTCCCACCCGATATAATCCCAGTAATCCACATGCAGAGACAGCAAGATCACCTTTGGATCATTCGCGAAATCAGCCAAGTACGCATCCGCAGGCGGGCAGGATGAACAGCCCTGCGAGGTGTAAAGTTCGACAACGACTGCAGGCCCGGTCTGAGCCACCACAGGCTGTCCAAGCAGAGCAATCATGCCGCAAGCCGCGCCAAGCATATGTCGCATGATGTCTTCCCGTTCCCCCGTGCCTGTGATTGGTTCTATCGAAGCAGTCGGGTCGCCGCCAATCAAGGTTTTGCGAGGGGAATGACACGATGCCTCTCGTATCTGTTCATCAAATATTTGAAAATGGTGGGTGTAATCACAACTGACAGGGGGCTGGATTTATGGCATACAATTGCATACAATGCTCCCAACACCAACTGATCCTCTTCCCCAAGCCCCCTCTCAGCCAGGAGACGCCCCATGACCGTCACCGTCGGACACGACAGTTCCAAAATCCGCCAGACCCTGACCGCAGGCGGCCAAACCGTCAGCTTTTATTCCATCCCCGCTGCAGAGTCCGCAGGTTTGGGCGCATTTTCGCGCCTGCCCGCCGCCCTGAAAGTCGTACTCGAAAATATGCTGCGTTTTGAGGATGGCAAGACGGTCACGGTTGATGACATCCGCGCCTTTGCTGCATGGGGTGCGCTTGGCGGCAAAAACCCGCGCGAGATCGCCTATCGCCCGGCCCGGGTGCTGATGCAGGATTTCACTGGTGTTCCGGCGGTGGTCGACCTCGCGGCGATGCGCGACGGCATCCTGCGCCTCGGCGGCAACCCGGAGAAGGTGAACCCGCTGGTGCCGGTCGACCTGGTCATCGACCACTCGGTCATCGTCGACGAGTTCGGCACGCCGATGGCCTTTGCCCGCAATGTCGAGCTCGAATATGAGCGCAATGAAGAGCGCTACAAATTCCTCAAATGGTGCCAGCAGGCGTTCCGCAATTACCGCGTCGTGCCGCCCGGCACCGGCATCTGCCACCAGGTCAATCTCGAATATCTCGGCCAGGTGGTGTGGACCACGACCGGCAAGGATGGCGACATCATCGCCTATCCCGACACGTGTGTCGGCACCGATTCGCACACCACGATGATCAACGGGCTTGGCGT
>JANNNF010000260.1:0-10397 GCA_031398405.1 Rhodobacterales bacterium
CATTCGAATACTGTCCACAATCGGCTTGCCCGATTGGTCCATGTCCACGCGCACGATCACCGTAGTGCGCATCGCCTCGGAGGACACGGTGCCAAGCGACCAGCACCCCTGCACGGCCACGCGCAACGCATCGGTTTCGCCAAAGGTCATTGGCGGGCCTGCGGGGGCGTTCGGGGCACCGCCGCTTTCCGCAGGCTCGACCGCAGCTTCGGCTGCGGCTTCGGCCACGGCGGCGGCAATCGCGTCGGCATCGCTGTCAGAGTTGGATGTATCGGCGGATGCGGTTTCGGTCGGCGCCTCGGCTGGGGTTTCTACCGGGCGACGGGCGGGGCGCGATTTGGGGCGGATCGAGGCTGTCATGCCAAGCGCCTCGGTCTGATCCTCGGTGGCTTCGGTGCGCAGTACGTCGCCTGCTTCTTCAGCCTCGGCCTCGGGCTTGGCCTCCTCCACCACCTGCGGCACTTCGGCGGGGGCATCACTGACGGCGGGGGTGGGTTCTTCAGAGGTCACGGCCTCTGGTTCAGGGGTTTCCACCGGGGTCGGGGCCACACGGTCTGCCGGGCGCGGTTTGGGGCGCACACTGGTGTTCAAAGATGCCAGTGGCTGTTCCACCTCGGCAGGCGGGGCAATCGGGTCTGGCACGGGTTCAGGTTGCAGCGTGGCCACCGGATCCGGTTCTGGCAAGGGTTCTGGTTCCGGCAAGGGTTCCGGTGCCGGGGCCGGTTCAGGTGCTGCTTCAGGCGCAGGCGCGGGGTCCACCTCCGGTGTCACCGGATCGGGGGTCGCAATCTCGGCTGGTTGTTCGGATGGCACCGGGGTTGATGGCGCTGCCGCCTGCAAGGCGTCAAACTCAGCCGCCGTCATCATCGACACTTCTGTCACCGCCACTTCCGGTGCTTTTTCAAATGCAAAGAGCCAGTCCCCCAGAACCACCCAGAGAACAAGGCCCACATGCCCAACACCAGAAAAGAGAGTGCCGCGATCCATCAGCCTGCCTTAGCCGTCGCTGCCCATGGCCGGGCCTTCGGCATCCGTCACCAGACCAATGCTGCGAAACCCGCCTGCGTTTAGCGCGCCCATGACCTGTGCCACCTGCGCATAGGGAATGGCCCCATCCGCCCGCAAGAACACCTTGTCCGACGTGCGTTCATCCGCAATCGCCCGCAGTTTGGGGATCAGGTCTGCCCCGGCCACCTCGGTGGTCTGGATCATCAGGCGGCCATCCGCCGTCATGGTGATGGTCAGGGGTTCTTCCTGTTCGGTGGGCAGCGCATTTGCCGCTGTTTCGGGCAGCTCAACCGGCACCCCGACCGTCAGCATGGGGGCCGCGACCATGAAAATGATCATCAACACCAGCATCACATCCACGAACGGCGTCACGTTGATCTCGGACATCGCAGCGGCACCGCCCCCGGCCCCTCCGCCCGCGCCCGCCGCTTTTCTTGACCACGCCCGCGCCCATGGCCTACGCGTCCAACTGGCGTGACAGGATGGTGGCAAATTCATCAGCAAAGGCTTCGTACCCGCCAAGGATCTGCTCGCTGTCCGCGTTCAGCTTGTTGTAAAACACCACCGCTGGAATGGCGGCGATCAGGCCGACACCCGTGGCCAGCAGCGCCTCGGCGATGCCCGGCGCCACGACGGCGAGGTTGGTGTTCTGCGAAATGGCAATCTGCTCAAAGCTGTGCTTGATGCCCCAGACCGTGCCGAACAGCCCGATGAACGGGGCTGTGGACCCGGTGGTTGCCAGAAACGACAGCCCCTTGTTCAACAGACCGGCCTCACGCGAAATGGCCACGTCCATGGCGCGGTCGATACGGGCCTGTGCGCCTGCGATCAGTGCGCCGTCCTGTTTGTGGCTGCGCCGCCATTCCAGCATGCCAGACGCAAAAATCTTTTCCGAGGCTCCGACAGGTTCCGACCCCATCTTCTCAAACAACTCGTCCAGCGGTTCGCCCGACCAAAACGACCGGTCAAACACCGCAGCCTCTTTGCGCGCAGAGCGAAAGAGAATGTGCTTACGGATGATGATCGACCATGACCAGAACGACATGGCCATCAGCATGATCATCACCACCTTCACGGTGAAGGTGGCGCGTGCGAATAAGGCGAGCATGGAGAAGTCAATCTCCTGCGCCAGTGCGAGGGTTTCCGTTTCCATTCCGCCTGCTCTTTATGGGTCGGTGCCGTTGAATGGCTCCGTTACCTGCGAATCTACCCGGATTTAAGGGTGAATGCCAACACATCTCTGTGGGCGGCAGGTTCCCGCCACAAGCAAGGCTTATGGTTGGGCGATGTGATCTGCCAGTTTGTCACGCACATCTTGCGGCACACGGGTGGCGCCGCCCGCCATCGACATGCAGACCAGCGTGACCACAGCGCGGAACAGACAGTCCGCCCCCCGCATCACCGCCTGATCCAGCACCAGCCGCGCGCCTCCGATCAGCTGCAATTGGGTTGTGACATCCAGATCATCACCAAAAACGGCAGCCTTCAGATAGTCGGCCTCTACCCGACGCACGGCAAAGACGATGCCGTCCTGTGCTCGCAGCTGCCGCTGATCAATCCCCAGTGACGCCACCCATTCACTGCGCCCGCGTTCGATGAACTTCAGATAATTGGCGTAGTAAACGATTCCGGCCAGATCGGTATCCTCATAATAAACGCGCACAGGATGAGAGTGGATCATTTGAACCTCGGACTACAGACCGGCCAGCATAGTGTCAGCTTCAAAGAATGGTCCAGTGGTGCAAGGGCTTGCAAGCTGCTGCAGAAACCCCACATGGGAAGTGCGTTTACCGAGGATGACCCGATGTTTGGTTTAAAATCTGCCGTTGTGATTGCCGCATTGATGGCCCCGCTTGCCGCCACCGCCGAAGAAGTGGGCCGTGTTGGTGTGGACTGGGTTGGCAACGACATCATCATTGACGCGTTTGCTGACCCCAAGGTGCAGGGCGTCACCTGCCATATCGCGTATTTTGAACGCTCAATGATCGACCGGCTTAGCAATGGCAACTGGTTCGAAGATCCGTCCTTTTCGGCGGTGGATTGCACGCAGACCGGCCCGATCGTGATTGGCGACATTGATCCCGAAGGCGAAGATGTGTTTTCCGAACGCCAGTCTCTGATCCTGAAATCGCTAAAGGTGACGCGGATTTATGATGCGGCCAACCGGACATTGCTTTACCTCGCCCACGCGTCCGAGGTCACACAAGGGTCTGGCAAGATGTCACTTTCGTCGATTGCCGTTCCAGCTGCACCCTAAGGCGCAGCCCGCCAGTCACGCCACAGGGCAATTGCGATACCGATAGCCATTGCAGGCAAAGCCGATGCCGCCGCCACGCTGAACGATCCCATTTCGCACCCGCCTGAGTCGCCGGGTGTGCCGCAAGACGGGCTCAGCAGATGCGCCAACGTCAGCACAGAAAACATCACGACCACCGGCACCACAACCAAGCCCACCAGACCATAGCCGATCACGCGCCCGACCCGCACCCGCATGATTGCCCCCTATTGCATCAGCCCGACACGCGCCGCCAACCGCACCGCGTGCGATGGGTCATGCGCGACCACCGGCATCATCCTATCATACCCCGCCCGGATCACCCCGGCAATTTCAGGCCGCAGCACCGCCACCTCGCCGACCAGCGCCAAGGGCGAGGCCCCCATGAACGCCCGATCTGACCATAGCACAATCGTCTGCACGGCCTGACTTAACGCCAGCGTATCAGCGGGCACGGCAGACAAATGCGGGTCCATCCGCAAAAACACAAACGCCGCCTTGATTGCCCCCGAGGCCTCAAACCGGAAGCTGCGATACTGGTTGGCATCCGCCGCCCGCAGCCGGGCACATAAAGGGCCAAGGTCGGGGATCAACTGGTCCAGTTTGGGCACATCGGTCAACTCGGCCCAATCATTCAGAAAAAAAACCATGAGATTGGCTCCAAGCTCGGGGTCCGTCTCGGCGGTACTATGGCCCGCAAGGGCGACAACCGCCTCAATCGCGCCTTTGACCACGCCAAGCGTCGCATCATCGACCCCGAACACCACCGGCACAATCGGGCGCCCCCAACGGGCGAACAGGTATTGCCCGTCGCTGCGCGTAAACAGCGCCTGAACCTTGTCAGCTTCCATCAAATCCCCGCCAGCACGACTGTCCCCCAAAAGTTTTCGAAAACTTTTGCCAATTTCTTCGAAGAAATTGGGTTTGGGCGCAACCCGTCATTTTAGCTGTCAAACAAATCGGTCTGCCCCACGCGCGGAGCCTCCAACCCCAGATGCGCCCATGCCTTTTGCCCCAGCATCCGGCCCCGCGGGGTGCGCAAAAGCAGGCCCTGCTGCAACAGATAGGGTTCAATCACTTCTTCGATCGCGTCCCGCGCCTCACTGAGCGCTGCCGCAATCGTCTCTACCCCCACCGGACCACCGCCGTAATGGTCCGCCAGCAACGACAGATAGCGCCTGTCACCGCCATCCAGCCCCAAATGATCCACCCCCAGACGCGTCAGCGCCCGGTCTGCCAGACTACGACTGATGCGACCGCCTTCTTCCACCAACGCAAAATCCACCACCCGGCGCAGCAGACGGCCCGCGATCCGAGGGGTGCCGCGTGCACGGCGGGCAATCTCGCGGCAGCCCGCATCCTCGGCCTGCACGCCCAACAGACGCGCGCCCCGGGTGACGATCAGGTGCAACTCATCCTCGGTATAGAACTGCAATCGGGTTGGAATCCCGAAACGGTCGCGCAAAGGCGTGGTCAAAAGCCCCAGACGCGTGGTGGCCCCAACCAGCGTAAACGGCTGCAAATCAATCCGTACTGTACGAGCGGCGGGGCCTTCGCCGATCACCAGATCCAGCGCAAAATCCTCCATCGCTGGATACAGCACCTCTTCAACCACCGGGCTAAGCCTATGAATTTCATCAATGAACAGGACATCTCGCGGTTCGAGATTGGTCAGGATCGCCGCCAGATCGCCCGCCTTGGCCAGCACCGGCCCAGAGGTCATGCGAAACCCCACCCCCAGTTCCCGCGCCATGATCTGCGCCAGCGTGGTCTTGCCCAAGCCCGGAGGCCCATGGAATAGCGTATGATCCATCGCCTCGCCGCGTATCCGCGCGGCCTCGATGAAGATCGCAAGATTGGCCCGCGCGTCCGCCTGGCCCACAAACTCGGCCAGCGTTTGCGGCCGCAAAGCGCGGTCGGTATCCTCGGGCAGCTTTTCGGGGCGCAGGGTAGGGTCGGATTGCATCACGCCCTCGGTGCCAGCAATTTCAGCGCGGCCCGGATCGTCGCAGCCGTATCAGCCTCTGGCATCTCGGCGGCGACGGTGGCCACGGCTTGGGCAGCGTCGCCGGGGCCGTAGCCCAGGTTGACCAAGGCCGACATCGCATCAGCGCTGAACCCCGCGCGCGATTGGGCGGGGGATGCGGCGGCCTTCACCGCACGGGGTTTCACAACGGGTGCTGCCTCGACCACCTCATCCAGAGTGGCGACCGAAGCCAGGGAAACCCCCGCCGCCATCAACCCCGGCGCTTTGGATTTCAGCTCCAGAATAACGCGTTGCGCCAGTTTTGGCCCGACCCCGGGGGCTGATTGTACGGCCCGCGCATCGCCCAAAGTGATGGCCCGGGCAGCACCTTCGACACCCAAAGTGCCTAAGATCGCCATCGCGGCCTTTGCCCCCACGCCCTGTACCGTGGTGAGCAGCTTGTGCCATTCCTTTTCGATCATGGTGGGAAAACCGAACAGTTGCAGCAAATCCTCTCGCACGACCAACTCGGTATATAGTGCCACCGCCTCACCCACTCCCGGCAACCCGGCCAGCGTGCGGTCCGAGACGAATACGATATACCCCACGCCCCGCACGTCGATCAGCACATTATCCGCGCCGCGCCAATCCAGACGGCCAGAGATCTTGCCGATCATCCCCCCACCTTCCTCATGCCGAGGCCTTTCTCAACGCGGCCTGCAAGCGGCCGGCCGATTGCAGATGATGTGCGTGGCAAATGGCAATCGCCAAGGCATCTGCCGCGTCGGGGCCTTCAATCACTACACCGGGCAGTTGCACACGCACCATATGATCGACCTGCCCCTTATCGGCATGGCCCACCCCAACGACCGTCTTCTTGACCGCATTGGGGGCATATTCACCAACCGTCAGACCAAATTGCGCGGGCACCAGCAGGGCGATGCCCCGTGCCTGCCCCAGTTTCAGGGTCGCCACTGCGTCTTTGTTGACAAAGGTATTCTCCACGGCCGCCGCATCCGGGGCATAGGTCCGCAGCACAGCGGTCAATTGTGTGTGCAGCGTCAGCAGGCGTTGCGCCAGATCACCCTCACCCGTGCCAGGACTGGAATGGCAAATTCCGTTCGCCACATGCGTCAGGCGCGAGCCTGCCACCTCGATCACCCCCCACCCGAGGTTTCGCAAACCGGGGTCGATACCCAGAACCCGCATCCCTGCCACCCATTTTATCGTTTTTTGTGAATTAGCACGAATGGGGAACATCCGCCAACCTCTTTCCAGCCGCATGGACTTATCACGGTAAGTTTGCAACGCAGTAACGCCAGCGGTCTGCAGCCTCGTCAAAACCGACCGTTTGCGCGCGCACAGCGACGGTATCCTTGGCATCTTGAGAATAGTGGCGAAATTGCGGCGGCAAGTCATGCAGTGGCTGCAAGTCTGCCATGCCCAGCCCGCGGCTTGCCATACCCAGACCGCCACCCTATCTGGCGTGTACGCAGAGAAGAAGCCTCTGGAATGAGCAGTTTATGAAAAGGATAACCGCCATGGCCGCCACCAACACTACCAGCCCGGCGCCGTTCGGCGCTATCACGACCTACCGCGCCATCAATGGCGTCAGCGCTATGCTGATTGCTTTTGCTGCATGGAATGACGCCCGCGTCACCCGCAATGCACTTGGCAAATTGTCGGACCGTGAACTTGATGATATCGGCCTGTGCCGTGCTGATATCTATACGCTGGGAAACTGAACCCTGCGTGTGTCACAAGGCCGGCGGGATGCTGGCAAAGCGTATGAACGAGCCCAACAGAAATAGCCGCCACCTTGCAAGGTTGGCGGCTTGTTTCATTTCTTAGCGGCAGGTTCAGACTGGGCCCGACTTATAGTTGCCGCGGAAACTGTTGCGTGAGAAACGCCGACACCGCCAGCGTCGCCGGGTCCGCCTGCATCAGCCAGCCGCCCAGTCGATCAAAGCCTTCCCCTTGCGCCAGGCTATTGACCCGCGCCTGATATACATCGCCGCCGATTTTATAGTGGATCCCAGCCTTCAACCCCACCGACATCAACACCAGCACAAGAAACGGTTTGATGAAAGAACTGCTGCGCTGTTTGGGGCGCATACTGGCAGACCGTCCAAGGGTGCCGGGCGCTTCAAAACCATAGCCTTTGGCCCGCGCCTTTTGGACACGGGAAACACGGCGTTCAAAGTCTTTGAGGTTCGGGTCAGCGTACATCACAGCCACCAGTCGATCAGGCCCCCGCCTAAAGACCTTCATGAGGTATCTTTGTGGCAAAATTTGGGCAGATCTTCTGGATTCAGGCGGAACACGGAAAATCTGCGGCGCAATTGCCTTAATTGCGCGCCAAACTCAAGTGCGGGCCAAAACCAGAGTGGACCACTCGCCAATATCTTCCCGCGCCTGCAGTGCAAAGCCTGCAGCGACATAAGCCGCCGTCACCGACTCGGCCTGCACCACCAGCAAACCGGACAGGATGCAAAGCCCGCCCGACCCCACATGTGCTGCCATCGGCGGAGCAAGTTCGATCAACGGCCCCTTGAGGATATTGGCGAAGACTAGATCAAAGGGGGCAGCCTCGGCCAGACGCGGGTGCGCAAATCCTGCGGCCTCCATACACTCCAGCCGCCCTTCCATGCCATTGATCGCCACATTGGCCAGAGCCACATCCACGGCGACCTCGTCAATGTCCGACGCCAGCACCAGAGCGTCGGGCAATACCGCCGCTGCCGCCATCGCCAGCACAGCCGTGCCGCAGCCAATGTCCGCCACCTTGGCAGGCCGCAGCCCGGCCTCGTACAGGCGGTCAAATGCGCGCAGACAGCCCAAAGTAGTGCCATGATGCCCGGTGCCAAAGGCGACCGTGGCCTCGATCTGCAACGCGATACGGCCCTCTGGCACCTTGTCGGCATCATGGCTGCCATAGACAAAGAAGCGCCCGGCCTCGACTGGCGACAACTCGCGCCGCACTTTGGCCACCCAATCAATTTCCGGCAATTCCGACATGACAAACGGCTTGGCCCCAAAGGCCAGCGCCAGCATGTCAAGAATACCCTCATTCGGCGGCTCAAGGAAATAGACACCAACCTCCCACAGCCCGGACCCATCCTCGATCTCGAACACCCCCACCCCGGTGGGCTCTGGCTGCATCTTTTCGACCGCCTCTGACAGCGCCAATGCTGCCGCTTCGCCCGGAAGAGTGGTCAGTGCAGTAAAGGTAGGCATCGGTGTTCTCCTAGATCGAGGATGGGTGCAGCTAGCCGCAGCAGGGCGTGGGGTCAAGCGCGCCTGATCCGCCCGGTTGCCATCCGCCACGCCAAGCGGGCAAAACTGGCCAGCGTCAGGTCGGCATAGTCCATCTTGCCCGCCAGCAAATCGAAATACCGCCGTTGCAGCCGTTCCGATTGTGCAAGAAGCCCGATAAAACGCCGCTGCAACAGCGGATGATAGATCAGCCGCGCCAAAATCCGCGCGCGTCGCAGTTCCACCTGCACCGGCCGCAATCGCCGCACGTATCCAGCCATCGCAGCCTCAGCCTGCCCCGACGCAATCGCCTCTGCCGCAGCCTCTGCCGCCAACTGCCCGGATTTCACCGCCCAGGCGATGCCCTCCCCGGTGATCGGGTCAACAAGCCCCGCCGCATCCCCCGCCAGCAATACCGCCCCCCGCCCGCTGTCAGGGCGCGGATCGCCGAACGGCAAATGGTGGCCCTTGATCGTCAGGCTGGCAGGATCGTACCCTCGCGCCTGCAACCAAGCGTGAAACGTCGCCTTCATATCGGGATTGCGCCCATGCACCCCGCCGATGCCCAATGTCAGACCGCCCGCCTTGGGAAACACCCAGCCATAGCCCCACTGCGCCGCTGTCACATCCAGCACGGCCACCGGGTCAGCCGATCCCGGTGCCGCCCGGACTTCGGCCTCCAACGCAAACCCAATGCGGTCCGGATCATGCGCGCGGCCAAACAACGCCCGGCCCACCATGGAATTGACCCCGTCCGCGCCGATCAGCACTTGGCCTTGCAGCCTGCGACCATCTTCCAGCACCACAGAGCAGCCATCCAAAGCCCCGACCCGGCACCCGGTAAAATCCTGCGCCCCTGCGCTGAGGGCCTGTGCCAGCAACGCCACGTCAAAATCGCACCGCATGGTATAGCTGATGACGGGCGTGTCGTTCAGGTCAGCCAAAACCCGCCCTCCCGCCACAATCTGCACACGGGCCGCATCCAGCCATAAACCCACCGGCAGGGCAGCGTAAACATCCCCCAGATGGGCCATACACCGCCCGGTAATGGCACCCCCGCACAGCTTGTTGCGCGGAAAGCGCGCCTTGTCGATCAGCGCCACGGACAGGCCCAAACTCCGTGCCCGCAGCGCCGCCGTCGCCCCCGCAGGACCGGCCCCGATCACCACAAGATCATGCGTGACCAAGGATCAGACCGCCACACCCAACCCGATCGGGCAAGTCACGCCGGTGCCGCCAATGCCACAATAGCCGTTAGGATTTTTCTGCAGATATTGCTGGTGATAGTCTTCGCCGAAGTAAAACACCGGGGCGGGCAAAATCTCGGTGGTTATCTTCCCCTTGCCAGCCTCTGTCAGCGCCGCCTGATAAACCCCTTTGCTGGCTTTGGCTGCTGCCTCTTGTTCGGGCGTATAGGTGTAGATGCCCGACCGGTATGTGGACCCCATATCGTTGCCCTGACGCATCCCTTGCGTGGGGTCATGGCCTTCCCAGAACAGCTTCAACAACCCGTCGTAACTGATGACGCTGGGATCATAAATCACCCTGACGACCTCATTGTGGCCAGTCAACTGGGTGCAAGTTTCCTTGTAGGTCGGGTTCGGCGTGAATCCCGCCGCATAACCCACCATGGTCAGCCAGACGCCGCGCGTTTGCCAGAACTTGCGCTCCACCCCCCAGAAACAGCCCATGCCAAACATCGCCTCGGCCATGCCAGCAGGCACAGGCGACTTCAGCGGCAGGCCACTGATGAAATGCGTCTCAGCGGTTGGCAAAGGCGTGGGTCGCCCCGGCAGAGCTTTGTCCGCGCTGACCATGTCCAATTTGCCGCGATCTTGAAAGAACATCCGATCTCTCCATCTATGATATTGGGTAATATAGGCCACCCCCCGC
>JANNNF010000279.1:0-14786 GCA_031398405.1 Rhodobacterales bacterium
ACCCCGTCACAAACACCTTGCCCGCCCCTTCGCGGAACCGTTCTACCCCCGTCACTGCCGCCAAGGGCCAGCCGTTGGCAATGGCCTTGGAATATGCTGCAAGGTCCGGCTTGATCCCGTAAGGTGCCCAACTGCCCCGCACATCCAACCGGAACCCTGCGCGCACGTCATCAATAATCAACGCGGCCCCGGTTTGGTCGCAGATCGCCCGCGCCTGCGCCAGCACGACAGGGTCGTGCATCGCTTGGTCCACCAGCACATCATGCTTGAACGCGGTCATGATGATGCCAGCCAGATCATCCCCCGCCTGCGCCGCCGCCGCCGCCAGACTTTCCCCATCGTTGAAGATGAACTGGATCAGATGGGCCCGATCCTCGGACGTGACGCCCATCAGTGATGGCGAACACCACGGCACCGCCCCATGATAGGCCCCCTTCGCCACCAGTATCTTGCGCCGCCCTGTCGCCGCCCGCGCGATCGTCACACAGGCCGTGGTGGCGTCGCCGCCATTTTTCTGAAACATCGCCCAGTCGGCATGATCGATCGTATCCACCAGCAATTCCGCCAGTTCGACCATCACCTCTGTCGGCCCGTTGCCAATATCGCCCAACGCAAGTTGCCGCTGTGCTGCCTCATCCACCACTGGGTGGCGGTAGCCCAGCACATTCGGCCCCCAACCACACATGAAATCGATAAACTCACGCCCGTCCACATCCCAGACCCGGCACCCATCTGATTTCGCAAAAAACTGTGGATAGCCGGGGCCGACGTTGCGGGTCGCCATGTGGCCCCACATGCCATTCGGCACCACTAGATTGGCGCGCTGCACAAGGGCGGCGTCACGGCTGTTTTGCAAGGTCATCGGGATACTCCGGGATGAAAACGGGGGCAGTGTGACCCGCCCCCTTCTGGATTCAGTTGGTGATTTCGGCCAGCGGCAGGTTGCAGCACGCACTGTACCGCACGCCCTTGATGGTGGGGCCATAAGCCAGCACCAGATCGGGGCTGACCATTGGCAAGATGATGCGGTCCTTGACCATCATCTCACCCGCCTCAAACCACAGCTTGTCAGCAGCTTCCGGCGTCGCGGCAGCCAAAGCCTGCGCCTTGATCTCGCCCGTCTTGGCGTTCAGGATTGACGGGTCGGCTTCGGCCCCGGCACGCCGCGCCCAGGTCGAACCCTCGCCCAAACCGAACACATCGACGTACTGCGAGGTGCCATAGAAGTCGGGCGCAAAGAACACCGCGGTAAGGGCAATCCCGCCACCATTCGCCAACTCGCGCCAGTTCGCCAGTGGCACCGGGGCCAATTTCGCGTCAATGCCAACCTTCGCCAGATCGGACTGCACCTTTTGCATCATCACCGAGAAATCAACGCCATAGACGTTCATATCGGGGTATGTCGCATCCAGCGTAAACCCGGCCTCCAGCCCTTCTTGCTTGAGCAATTCCTTGGCACGGTCGGGGTTATAGGCATCAACCGTATGACCCGCACCCCCTGGAAAACCCAAGGGGATCGGGGCCGCAATCAGCTGACCCGCACCGCCAAGGGTAAAGTCGATCACGCCTTGACGGTCGATTGCCAGCGAAATTGCCTCACGCACCACCGGGGTCATCTTGATGGTGTTGGATTTTGCGCCGGGTGCCAAGGCGAGGTAGACGAAGTTGTAGGACGGTACCGTTTCGACCTTCATCTCACCGCCTTCAAGGCTTTTCGCGGTTTCCGGGTCAATCTGCATGGCGATATCCACTGTGCCCGATTGCAGCATCTGCGCCTGCGATACCGCATCCTTGACCTGGCGAAACACCACGCCCGGAACCCCTGCCGCGGTGCGCCAGTAGGCATCATTGCGCAACAGCCGCAGTTCGGCGTTGGGTTCATAGGTGTCCAGCACAAATGGCCCGCTGCCTGCGGAATTCGCCATCAGCCAGGCCTCGCCCTTATCGGCATCCACCGCTGTCGCGTCCGCCACAGCACCCTGTTCGATCAGCACGTCGCTGTTCAAGATCGCAAGATACGGCGCCGCAGCAACCCCCGGAAATTCCGAGTTCGGCCCGGTCAGCGTGAACACAACCGTCCCTTCATCTGGCGTTTCGATCGAGGTGACGGAATCGGTCAGAAACGACGCATCGGCCTTGAGGTTCTTCAATCGCTCAAACGACCATTTCACATCCTTGGCCTCAACTGCCGACCCGTCCGAGAACTTGGCCGCAGGGTCCAGCTTGAAGGTGAACACCGACTGATCGGCATTGCCTTCCCACGACGTGGCCAACAGCGGGATCAGTTTGTTGTCCTTGTCCAGCGTGGTCAGTTGCTCGTAAACGGACGTGTTATAGATCTGGCAGGTGTCACACCAGCCGCGCTGCGGGTCCAGCGAGTTGACATCCATATCGCGCGCGATCACCAGCGCACGGGCGTCTTGCGCCATCAGGACCGCAGGCGCGCCGATCATGGCCGACGCAAGCGCCAGCGACATCAGGGCGGGGCGTAGTCTTTGCAGGGGGTTCATCTGGTATCTCCTGTTGGGGGAAAAAGGGATGGCTGATTTCAGCTCGTTAGCGTCAGGGTAATCAAGGCATCGCGCAGCGTATCGACATTTGCCAACGCCGCGCGGTTAAGCGGCGCGGATACCGTTGGGGCCGCAAGACCCCCGGTCACGCGCAGAATTTCATGGTCCAGACTGTCAAAGAACCGCTCTTGTATCTGGGCAGCCCAGGTGGCCCCCATCGACGTGCGCCGGGCCGTCTGTTCCGCAATCAGCACCCGGCCTGTCTTGGCGATGGATGCACCGATCACGTTCCAGTCTATCCCATGTTCGTCCAGATTGCGCAGGTCGATGATCTCGGCATCCACCTTCGCCTCAGCCGCCGCGCGGGCGGCATTGTGAACCATCACCGATGTTGCCAGCACGGTACAGGCACGGCCTTCCCGCACAACATGCGCCGACCCGAACGGAATGCCAAAACTGCGGTCGCCCTGCGGCAAGGGAAATTCGCGCTGATAAAGCTCCGTGTGCTCGATGATCACCACTGGGTCGTTGCACTGCAAGGCGCTGTTCAGCAGCCCGACATAGTCAAACGACGTGGTCGGTGACACGATGCGCCAGCCTGGAAACATGCCGAACAAGGCCGACGGATCGCCAGAATGCTGCGAGCCATACCCCGTATGCGGCGACACCCGCACCCGCAGCACGATAGGCACCGGAAACCCGTCGCCAAACATGTGCCGCACCTTGCCGATGCCGTTGGCAATCTGGTCGGCGGCCACAAGGCAAAAGTCGCCAAACATGATCTCGACCACCGGCCGCAGCCCGTTCAGCGCGGCCCCAAGGGCCACCCCGGTAAAGCCATTCTCGGCAATCGGCATCGCCAGCACCCGGTCAGGCCAGCGTTCCAGCGCGCCCTTGGTAAAGCCGCTGACCCCGCCCTTCAACTGATGCGCATCCTCGCCCATCACGATGATCGTCGCATCCCGTGCCATCGCGGCGGCAAGGGTCTCCGACGCGGCGGTCACGAATTTCACCGTCTCGGTCGGGCCAGCCATCATCTGCGCATGGGTCATCATTCGCAATCCCGCCAGTTCCGACAGATCGCCCATTACTCCCAGATCCACCCCCGCAGGGTCGGGCCACAGATGCGCCGGTATCCGCAGCGCATTGCCGCCCGGCACTGGTTCGGTCAACCGTGCCGCCGCCGCAGCCACCTTGCCCGTCACCACCGCATCAATCGCGGCCAGATCATCCTCGGCCACAATCCCCATCGCCAGCAACCGCGCCCGCGCCATCGCAATCGGATCACGCGCCAGCCACTCGGCCTCCTCCTCACGCGAACGATAACCAAAATCGCTGCCCGTGCGTGCACCGCTTTGGTGCAGGTGACGATAGCACAGTGCCTCGATCACCACCGGGCCGCCCGTCGCGTCGATAATCCGCCGCGCCTCAGCCATTGCCAAATGCACGGCAACCACGTCCATGCCGTCACACTCAATTGACGCAATCCCCAGCATCGCCCCGCGCGATGACATCCGCCCCTCGCGCGTCACATCGTTGATATGGGTCGCCACTGCATACAGGTTGTTTTCAATGAAAAAAATCACCGGCAGGTTTTGCGCGGCAGCAATATTCATCGCCTCATAACACCCGCCCGCCTGCGCCGCGCCGTCACCAAAGAAGGTGACCGACACATGGGGTCGCCCCAGCATCTTGTCCGCCAAAGCATAGCCCACCGCATGGGGCGGGTTGCCACCGATGATGGCCGACGTGCCCACCACCCCCGCCGCATCCGCCCGCAAGTGCATCGACCCGCCCCGCCCGCCGCAATAGCCGGGGGCCGTGCCCATGATCTCGGCCATCAGGCGGTAAATCGCGTCATCCATGCCGGGGGTGAAAGCGTCATGGAGAATGTCAAACCCTTCCGGCACCCCAACATTGACCAGCTTGGTCAGCACCTGATGATGTGCGCGGTGCGTGCCGTTGATCTTGTCTGCGGTGCCCAGCACGGACATCGCCCCAACCGCCCCGGCCTCTTGCCCGATGCTGGCGTGGGCCGGACCATGGATCAGCCCCGCCTTTTCCAGCTCCAGCAGCTTTTCCTCAAACCGGCGAATCAGCAGCATCTGGCCATACCAATGCACCAAACCCTGCGCGGGCTGCGCATCCCAGTCGGCCTGATCACAGTCCAGCCGAAACCAGGGTGCAGAGGGGGCAAGCGGGGTCTGACGAACCATCTGAACCTGACCTTGGGGTTTGTTGGCAAAGCGGCGGCGCGGGGCGGATTCTGCTTTGTGGAATTAAATTCCGTTTTCCGTTGAAATGCACAGTAAGCCGTGCAAGCCTGATTGCGCAACAGAAATTTTACAGGCCTTTCGCCCCGGGAACTGCCATGATCCGCGACGCCGAGCAGCTGACCAGCCTGACCGACACTATCCGCCGTTTCGTGCGCGCCCGCCTGATGCCCGCCGAGGCGCAGGTAGAGGCTGACAACGCGATTCCCCCCCGCATTGTGCAGGAAATGCGCGATCTGGGCTTGTTCGGCATGTCGATCCCCGAAGACTACGGCGGCCTTGGCCTGACGTTGGAAGAAGAGGTTCGGGTGGCACTGGAGCTCGGCTATACCTCGCCCGCGTTCCGGTCGGTGATCGGCACCAACAACGGCATTGGGTCGCAGGGCATCATCGCCGACGGGACGGATGCGCAAAAGGCCTACTGGCTGCCAAAACTGGCCAGTGGGGCGGTGATCGGGTCGTTTGCGCTGACCGAACCGGATGTGGGGTCAGATGCGGGGGCGGTGAAAACGACCGCTCTGCGCGACGGTGACCATTACATCCTGAACGGCACCAAGCGCTATATAACTAATGGGCCGGTCGCGGGTGTGTTCACGCTGATGGCGCGCACCGGGGGGCCTGGGCCGGGCGGCGTGACGGCATTTCTGGTACCAGCCGACAGCCCTGGTCTGGCCCTTGGCCCGGTGGACGCCAAGATGGGCCAGCGCGGCACACGCACCTGCGATGTCATCCTGACCGATTGCCGTGTTCCCGCCGATGCCATAATTGGCGGTGTCGCAGGACTGGGCTTCAAGACAGCGATGAAGGTGCTGAACCGGGGCCGGATTTCTATCGCCGCCACCTGTGTGGGTGCGGCGCAGCGACTGTGCGACGAATCCGTCGCCTATGCCAAAAGCCGCGTGCAATTCGGCAAACCCATCGGCCAACACCAATTGGTGCAAGCCATGCTAGCCGATTGCGGAACTGAGACCTTCGCTGGCCGCGCCATGGTGATAGAGGCCGCCCGCCTGTTTGATGGTGGCGGGCGGGTGGTGCAAGAGGCCGCCGCCGCCAAGCTGTTCTGTTCGGAAATGGTGGGGCGGGTGGCCGACCGCGCCGTGCAAATTCACGGCGGGGCGGGGTACATGCAGGATTATGCGGTAGAACGGTTTTACCGCGACGTGCGGCTGTTTCGGCTGTATGAAGGAACCTCGCAAATCCAGCAGATCATCATTGCGCGGGAAATGCTGGAGCAATGAGCCGGGCGTTGGGAATTATTGCCGACGACTTCACCGGGGCTCTGTTTGTGGCAGGCTATCTGGAGTCTGCGGGGGTCGCCTGCCCTGTGCTGTTCGACGTTGCAGCCACGCCACCAGCAGCCCCGGTCGTCGTCCTTGCCACCCGGTCACGGCTGGTTCCGGTGGCCGAGGCGCTGGAGTTTGTGACCCAAGGAGCCGCCGCGCTGACAGCCATGGGATGCGCCCGGATCGCCTACAAGGCTTGCGCGTCCTTCGACAGCACGGCGCAAGGCAACATCGGCCCCGCCGCCGATCTGCTGGCCGACACCTATGGTGGTCCCGTGCTTTACAGCGCCGGGTTCCCCGCCTTCGGCGCGACCGTTCATCAGGGCTATCTGTTCTATCGTGGCAGGCTGGTTTCTGACTCGATCAAGCAGCACGACCCCCTGACACCCATGACCGATCCTGACCTTGCGCGCTTTCTGTCCCTGCAATCGCGGGGGCTTGTCAGTTTGCTGCCCCACTCGGTTCTTCGGCAGGGCACTGGCGTGGCGCGGGCGGCTTTGAACACCCTGCTGTCCGCAGGCGCAGACCATGTCTTGCTGGACGCGACTGATGACGGTGATGTCGAGATAAGCGCCGATCTTGCGGCTGCGATGCCCTGTACGGTTGCGGCGAGCGACCCGCTGATCGTCGCCCTGGCCCGGCGGCTGGCGGCAGAACATCCCGCCGTGCCACCCGTCCGGCCCGGTCAGGTTACTGGGGAAACCGTGGTGCTGGCGGGGTCTGTCGGCCCGGTGGTTCTGGCGCAACTGGCGACATTTGGCGCGGCGCATCGGGTGTTGACGCTGGATCTGCTGGACGCCGGCCCCCTGCCAGACCAAATCGCTGCAGCAGTGACCTGGGCCACGTCCCTGTTGCAACATGGCCCCGTGGCAATCACCACCGCCACCGATACGACAGGCGTCACCGCAGCGCAGGCGGCGTTTGGCCCCTTTGGGGCTGCACGCCGGGCAGAAGGTTTGCTTGCGGGGATTGCTGCAGGTCTGCACGGCGCGGGGATACGGCGGTTTGTCGTGGCGGGGGGCGAAACCTCAGGCGCTGTGGTGGGGGCTTTGGGAATTGGTCAGGTGCGTGCCTTGGCTGAGGGTCCGTTAGGCTGCGGGTTTTGCGTGACCGAAGGGGTGGACCCGATTGCCTTGTATCTGAAACCCGGCAAGGTTGGGGCGGATGATATTCTGCTGCGCGCGGTAGACGTGATGAAAGGGTTGTGATGACAGATGATCCCCGAATGACCTTGATCACTGCCAGCCGTCAGGCACTGGCCCTGGGGTTGAACAGCGGCACCGTCGGCAATTTCAGCCTGCGGTATGGCGACGGAATGGTGATCACCCCCACAGGGATTCCACCGGGAGACATGCAGCCCGATCATATCGTGGCGGTGGATTTTGATGGCAGCTGGCAAGGTCGCTGGCGGCCCTCGTCAGAATGGGCGATTCACGCGCGGGTCTATCAGACGACCCCAGCCCAAGCGATTGTCCACGCCCACCCCGACCATTGCGTCGCGTTGTCGTGCCTGCGCCAGCCGCTGCCTGCGTTCCATTACATGATCGCCAGCTTTGGCGGCAATCTGGTGCCTTGCGCTGAGTATGCGAGTTTTGGCAGCACGGAACTGGCCGAAACCGTAGGTGCCGCGCTTGGGACCACGTTTACCGCCTGCCTGATGGCGAACCATGGGATTGTGACATACGGGGCGGATATGGCCAGCGCCATGGGGCGGGCGGAAAAGCTGGAGATGTTGGCGCGGCAGTACCTGATGACGCTGTCGGCGGGGGGGCCGGTTCTGCTGACGCCTGAACAGATGGCCGACGTTCATGCGCGCTATGGCAGCTATGGGCAGCAACCGTCAGGCGCGTAGCAGGTCGGTCAGGATGCGCAGGGCGAGGGCGGAATGTTCCAGATGCGGCAGGTGGCCGCAATCATCCACGCTGTGCAAGCCAACCGACCCCGGCAGATGGCGGGTCGCGGCATAGGGCAGGATGCGGTCCTGACGGCCAAAGACAACGCGGGCGGGCAGGGTTAGCGCGGCCAGATCGGCGCGAATGGAAGCGGCTTGGGTGCCATCGGGGAAAAACCGCGCGGCGAAGGCCTGCATGGCAGCAGTCAGAGTTTGGTCCTGGCGCTGCAGGACGACGGCGTTCAGGAAGGCGGCACTGATGGTGGCCGGATCATGGGTCAGCTCGTGCAGCCATGGGCGCAGGCTGGCGGCTTCAGAGGCGCGCAGGATCCCTGATGTGAAGGCGGCGTTAACCTCGGGGCCAAGTCCGGCGGGGGCGAACAGGCACAGGCCGCGCAGGTTGAGCTTGGCTCGCGCCGCGATGCGGGCAGCGACGGCACCGCCGAAGGAGTGGCCTGCGAGGACCATGGGGCCTTGGATCAAGCTGGTCAGGGTCTGTTCCACAGCCAGGGCCACGGCGTCCAGATCGGTTGGCACCTTATGGGGGGAGGAACCGTGGCAGGGCAGGTCCAGCGCCAGCACGGGGGCGGCGAAGGGGGCACCTGCGAACATGCCCCGCCAGGTGTTGAGATCAGAGGCGAAGCCGTGCAGCAGGACGAGGGGAACCCCTTCCCCCTTTCGCAGCCAGACGGCGTTCAGGGTGGGGGCCAGGGTGGGGGACAGGGTTGCCAGATGGGCCTCGACGTCCTTTCTTTGCACCCGCCCGTTCGGACCGGTCCCGGGCAGGCCATCAAGGCTGACCCCGGCATCGGCTGCCATGCGACGGGCCAACGGGGTGGGGTTTGGGGTGTCCCGGCGCGGGACGGGGGTATCAAGGGATTGATTTGTAACGATAGTTGCCAGATCGTTAACACTTTGTTCATGCGTCACAGGTGCGTTGTCCGCTGCCCCTTCGCCCACTGCATGGATCATCGCCACCGCCGACCCGACATCCACCTCTGCGCCCTCTGCCGCTAAGTGGCGGATGGTGCCGGAGGCTGGGCTTTCGACCTCGACCGCGGCTTTGTCATTTTCAATCTCGAACAGGATTTGACCCTGCTGCACAGTGTCACCCTCGGCCACCAGCCATTGCGAGATTTTTCCGCTGGCGGATTCAAGGCTGACTTTGGGGTAGATGACGGTGACGGGCATGGCGGGCCTTTGATCAGGGGGCTGCGGGCGTGAACTGCCCCGCGAGCCGGTCGCGCAGGGTTTGGGTCAGGGCCAGCAGTTCCGGCCCGACCATCTGAACGCAGCGGACTTGCGGCAGGATATCGACGATGCCTCCGCAGGTGATCGCGACCAAGGGCGAACCATCGGTGGGCCGGAACGCCACCCCGACTGCGTTGATATAGCTGTACCAGTGGCCAAAACTGGCGACAAAACCGGTTTCAGCGTGCTGATCCAAGGCGTTGTCCAGATAGTCGCGGATGGGGACTGCGTTGTCGGGGTCGGCTGTGATCAGATCGGCCACCAAGCCCTCACGGATATCGGGCACCATCTCTGCCAGATAGGCGAGGCCCATGGCCGTGCGCCAGATCGGCAGGCGCGACCCTACGTTCAGGCGCAGGGACACCGGGCTCATCGACCGGCAATTGGCGAGATAGACCATCTCGGTGCCATCGCGGGTGCCAAGCGCCACGGCAGCCCCGGTTTTGTCTGCCACAGCCTGCATCAGGGGCATCGCCATATGCACCACGGCGCTGGAGCTGAGGGCGGAATAGCCAAGCGAGACTGTTGCAGGACCAATGCTGTAGCGCCCCAGCATGTCATCATAATGCAGATACCCCAGCCCCACCAAGGTTGAGGTCAGGCGGGATACCGTGGCCTTGGGCAGCCCGGTACGTTCGATCAGGTCTTGATTGCCAAGGGTCACATCATTGATGGTAAAGGCGCGCAGAATATCCAACCCACGGGTCAGGGACGCCGCCGAACTGCTGGCATCAAGGCCTGTGCTGCCATCGGTGGGTTTTGTCCGTTTGCGCAAAGGCTGTCCTTTTCCCACCCACGTCGCTGACCACAACGCCAGTAAGTGGAATTTAATTTCATTTATGTTGACGGGCCAGACCCGGCTTGTCAATATGAACGACAAGATCGCAGCACACCAGAACCGCCCGGAAGGATCGCCGTGACCCGCTATATCCTGCGCCGTCTGCTGCTGATGCCGTTCCTTGTGCTGGGGATCGTGACGCTGGCGTTCTTGTTAACGACCGTCACCAAGGGCGACCCGCTGACCGCGATCGTGTCGGAACGCCAGATGAACAACCCCGAGGTGGTGGCCGCCGCCAAGGCCCGCTGGGGGTTGGACCGCAGTTTGCCCGAACGCTATGTGATTTATGTGGGTAACCTGTTGCAGGGCGACATGGGCACGTCGTTCATCACCCGCAGGCCGGTGGCGCAAGACATTCTGTACCGACTGCCCGCCACGATGGAACTGGTGATTTCTGCCATGATCATCGGCACCGCGATGGGGATCACGTTGGGGGTGCTGGCAGCCTATTATCGCAATACCGCGATTGATCATGTGGCGCGGTTGTTCGCGCTGTTCGGATCATCCGTGCCGGTGTTCTGGCTGGGGCTGGTGCTGCTGTATGTGTTCTCAGTCCAATGGGGGGTGTTGCCGGGGCCGGGGCGGGTGGATGCGCGGATGGATGTGCCGCCTGCCATCACCGGGTTCATCACCATTGACGCGCTGATTGCGGGCGATTTCGCGGTGTTTGTCGATGCGTTGTGGCATCTGATCTTGCCCGCCTTTGTGCTGGGTTGGGCGGTGGCGGGCACGATTTCCCGCCTTGTGCGCGCCAATATGCTGGAGGTGCTGAGCCGCGAGTTCATCTTGACCGCGCGGGCCAAAGGGGCGGGAGAGATGCGGGTGGTGTTCCGCCACGCGCTGCGCAACACGCTGGTGCCGACGCTGACGGTGATCGGCTATTCCTTTGCCTATCTTTTGACCGGGGCTGTGCTGACCGAGACGATCTTTTCCTGGCCCGGCATGGGGTCTTATGTGGTGGATGCCGCGCGGGGGTTGGATTTTCCGGCGATCATTGGCGTGACGATCGTGGGGGGGATGGTATTTCTGATCACCAACCTGCTGACCGACATTGCCTATGTCGTGGCCAACCCGCGTGTGAGGCTGGGCTAGATGGTGGCCCTTCCCGCCCCCCGGTTTCGTCGCCCGCGCTGGTTGTCTATCCCGATGGGCATTGGTCTTGCCGTGGTGGGGTTCTGGTTGCTGGCCACCGTGCTGGCCCCGGTGATGACGATGTATGACCCGCTTGATCTGGTGGGGCGCCGGTTGCAGGCCCCGAGTTGGGAGCATTGGCTGGGGACCGATACTTTGGGGCGCGATGTGTTCAGCCGCACGTTGCACGGCGCGCGTAATTCGCTGCCGATTGCGGTGATCGTGGTGACGATGGCTGTGGTTATCGGCGGGGCTTTGGGGGCCATATCAGGCTATGTCGGCGGCTGGACCGGGGCTGCGATCATGCGGCTGGTGGATATCACGCTGTCGTTTCCGCCAATGCTGCTGGCGATGGCTGTGGCCGCGTCGTTGGGGCCGGGGTTGCAGAACGCGACGGTGGCGATGGTGATCGTGTGGTGGCCGGTCTACGCCCGCCTGATGCGCGCGCAGGTGCTGGAGGTGCGTGAACGCGAGCATGTGGAGGCGGCCGTGGTGGCGGGCGCGAGTGAGAGCCGCATCCTGTTCAAGCACATTCTGCCGCTGTGCTGGACGCCGATGCTGGTGAACGCGACGATGGATCTGGGGCAGGTGATCTTGCTTGCGGCCTCGCTCAGCTTCATCGGGCTGGGGGCCACGCCGCCGACGCCGGAATGGGGGGCGATGATTTCAGACGGGGCGTCACAGTTCTATTCCTGGTGGGTGGCGTTTGCGCCGGGGGCGGCGATCCTGACCATCGTGCTGGGGTTCAACTTCATCGGGGATGGGCTGCATGACTATTTCGACCCGAGGTCGAGATGACCGCCCTGTTTGAAGTGCGCGACCTGCGCGTGGCCTTTGGCCGTGATGGCCAGTTTGCCGAGGCCGTGCGGGGGATTTCCCTGACCGTCAACCATGGCGAAGTGTTGGGGATTGTGGGCGAATCCGGGTCTGGCAAATCGGTGGGGATGTTGGCCGCGTTGGGCTTGCAACCGGAATTTGCCCGCGTCACCGGGTCTGTGCGGTTTAGGGGGCAGGAACTGGTGGGGATGCCGCGCCGCGAACTGCGCACCCTGCGGGGGTCGCGGGTGGCGATGATCTTTCAAGACCCGCTGTCGTCGCTCAACCCGGTGATGACGGTGGGTGCGCAGATTGCCGAGGCGATTGCGCTGCACAACCCGGACATGCCTGCCAAGGCGGCAAAGGCGCGGGTGATCGAGTTGCTGACGTTGGTGGCGATTCCGGAACCGGGCCGCCGGGTCGCGCAATATCCGCATGAGTTTTCGGGGGGCATGCGTCAGCGGGTGATGATCGCGATGGCGGTGGCCAATGACCCTGACCTGCTGATTGCGGATGAGCCGACCACCGCGCTGGACGTGACGGTGCAGGCGCAGATCATGCAGGTGCTGGCCGATTTGCAGAAACGGCTGAACCTTGGGCTGGTGCTGATCACCCATGATCTGGGGGTGCTGGCGGGCCATGCGGACCGGGTGGCCGTTGTCTATTCCGGCGAGGTGGTGGAACAGGCCGCGGTGGATGATCTGTTCAGCAACCCCCGGCATCCCTATACCCGCGGTCTGATCGCCTCGATCCCCGATATGACCGTGGCGCATGACCGCTTGTTTTCGATTGAAGGCACACCGCCCGCGCTGGGAAAACTGCCCGGCGGGTGCGCCTTTCATCCGCGCTGCACGATGGCGCAGGATATCTGCCGCGTCACAGCCCCCGCCTTGCGCGATTTTGGCGGCCACAGTGCCGCATGCCATTTCGCCGATCAGGTGCCCGCATGACCGACGCCATCTTGTCAGTCCGCAATATCGTCAAACGCTTTCCGGTCAAGGGCGGGCTATTGATCGAACGCGACGTGGGCCATGTGAATGCGGTATCGGGCGTGTCCTTTGATGTGCCTGCGGGCGAGACCCTTGGGCTGGTGGGCGAGTCCGGCTGCGGGAAATCCACCCTCGGGCGCTGTATCCTGCGGGTGATCGAGCCTACCTCGGGCGAGACGTTCTACCGGGGGCAGAACATCAACACCGCAACGCCCGCCGCGATGCGCCAGTTGCGGCGGCATATCCAACTGGTGTTTCAAGACCCCTATGCGTCTTTGCACCCACGGATGCGGGTGGCCGAAAACATTGCCGAACCCTTGCGGATCAGCGACCTTTCGGGTGTGCAGCGCAAGGCGCGCGTGGCCGAAATGCTGGATCTGGTCAGCCTGAACCCCGAACATGGGATGCGCTATCCGCATGAACTGTCTGGCGGGCAACGCCAGCGGGTGGTGATCGCGCGGGCCTTGGCGCTGCGGCCCGATGTGCTGGTGCTGGATGAACCGGTGTCGGCGCTGGATGTGTCGGTGCAGGCGGGGGTGTTGAACCTTTTGCGCGACATTCAGCGCGATATGGGCACGGCCTATGTGTTCATCGCGCATGATCTATCGGTGGTGCAACACATCTCGCACCGGGTTGCGGTGATGTATCTGGGCAAGATCGTCGAGATCGCCCCCAAGGCGCGGTTGTATGGCGCGCCGCTGCACCCCTACACTCAGGCCCTGATGTCGGCGGTGCCCCTGCCCGACCCCGCCCGCGAACGGGGCCGCAAGCGCATTGTGCTGACGGGCGATGTGCCGAGCCCGCTGAACCCGCCGTCGGGCTGCGCATTTCGCACCCGCTGTCCCATCGCCCAACCCATCTGCGCGCAGGTGGAACCGCCCTTGACCGCCTATGCCACCGGCCACGCCGTCGCCTGCCATTTCCCCCACGCCATGCCAACCGGGTTTGGAGCCTGACCATGACCACACTACCGCTCGACGGCATCCGCGTGCTGGACCTGACCCGTGTGTTGGCCGGGCCTTGGGCCACGATGAGCCTTGGCGATCTGGGGGCCGTGGTCTGGAAGATAGAAAACATCGTCGGCGGCGATGACACGCGGGCGTGGTCTATCCCGAATTACAAAGGCGTCAGCACCTATTACCTGTCAGCCAACCGGGGCAAACATTCCATCGCGGTCGATCTGAAATCGGCTGAGGGCCGCCAGATCGTGCTGGACCTTGCCGCCCAAGCCGATGTGGTGGTTGAGAATTTCAGGGCAGGCACGGTGGACCGTCTGGGCATCGGCTATGCCGATCTGCGCAAGATAAACCCGGGGATCATCTATTGCTCCATTTCCGGCTATGGCCAGACCGGGCCGGAGAGGGACCGCCCGGGCTATGATTTCATCATGCAGGCCGAAAGCGGGTTGATGTCGATCACCGGGCCAGAGGACGGGCCGCCCAGCCGCCTTGGCGTTGCGTTCACCGATGTGGTGGCGGGGATGATCGCCACCCAGTCGATCCTCGCGGCGCTGTACCAGCGCAAGGAAACGGGGCTTGGGCAGAACATCGACGTGGCCTTGCTGGATGCGACGCTGAACCTGTTGATCAACGTCGGCACCGGGTATCTGAACGGCGGGGTCGAACCGGCGCGCTTTGGCAACGCCCACCCCACCGTGGTGCCCTATCAGGTGTTCGATGCGTCGGACGGGATTTTTGCTCTGGCGGTTGGCAATGACCGGATGTTTGTCGATCTGTGCGTGCAGGTGGTGGGCCTGCCCGCCTTGGCGCGTGATCCCCGATTTGTTAACGCGCATCAGCGGGCG
>JANNNF010000285.1:0-5731 GCA_031398405.1 Rhodobacterales bacterium
CGCCGGACACGAGAGTTGGAGCTTTCTCTGCGTCGCACCGGCCCAGCCTTTCCCACGCCCGACTTGCTGGTACATTGGGCGCAAACCCAGCGGGACGACGGGATGGCAACGTGGGCTGCGGTCATAGCGGAGGCCTTGGAAGGGCAACAAAGCGTCTCGATGCTTGCACTGTCTGACCATGTTGCCTTGCACCGTTCTATCGCCGAGGCTTTGGCGCGCGGCATGGCCAGCACGGGAACGGGGGGGCTTTGGGAAACGGTAGAGGGCGAACAGGCCCTGAAGACCTTCACCGAGCTGGAGCGTGAAGCGCCCTATGGTGGCACGATTTCTGCCGCTGATTACGCGGCGCTATTTACCGCCGTCCTGTCTGGCGCCGAGGTGCGGGACGCCCCGCGCGTTCACCCCGGCATCATGTTGTGGGGCACGCTTGAGGCACGGGTTCAGGGTGCCGATCTGGTGATTCTGGGTGGCCTGACAGATGGCATCTGGCCCCCCGCACCCCCCGCCGACCCGTGGCTGAACCGCAAGATGCGGGCAGATGCGGGTCTGTTATTGCCAGAACGTAAGATCGGCCTGTCTGCGCATGACTATCAACAGGCCGTCGCCGCCCCTCGCGTGATCCTGACCCGCGCCTTGCGCAATGCCGAGGCGGAAACGGTGCCATCACGCTGGCTAAACCGACTGATCAACCTGTTGACCGGGCTACCCGACCGCAACGGACCGAACGCTTTGGCCACAATGCGCGCCCGTGGGGCGCAGTGGGTGGCGCTTGCGCAAGCCGTGGAAACCCCCGTTGCGACAATGCCCCCGGCCCCGCGGCCCTCGCCCCGCCCACCTGTCGCAGCGCGGCCTGACAGCCTATCGCTTACAAACATCGAACGACTGATCCGTGACCCCTATGCCATTTATGCCCGCCACATCCTGCGCCTGTACAAGCTGGACCCCCTGCGCCACACTGCCGACCCACGCCTGCGCGGCTCGGTGATTCACAAGATTTTGGAAGACTTCACCAAGACGCGGCCTGCTGGTGAAACCCTTGAAGACGCAAAGAGCCGCCTGCTTTTGGTTGCGCAGCATGTACTTGCGCAGAACGTACCTTGGCCTACCGCCCGCGCCGTATGGGTTGCCCGCATGGCGCGGGCCGCACCTGGGTTTCTGGCGCTGGATGCGTCAACCGGCGGAACGCCTGTGGCAATTGAGGAAAAAGGGGCGGTCGTTCTGGCACCGCTGCCTTTTACCCTGTTCGGCACACCAGACCGCATCGACGCCCTGCCTGATGGCCGATTGCATCTGATCGACTACAAGACGGGTGATCCGCCGACCGAGAAAAAACAAGCCTCGTTTGAAAAGCAGCTGTTGCTGGCCGCGGCGATGGCGGAACGGGGCGGCTTCAAGGCCCTTGGCCCGCGCGAGGTTGCCAAGATCACCTATCTTGGGGTGAAAGCTGGGACCAAGATGGTTGAGACTGTGATATCCCCCGAAATCACCGCAAAAGTATGGGAAGACCTGATCAAGCTGATCGGCTGCTATTTGACCCCGTCCCAAGGCTATACCGCGCGGCGGGCCATGTTCGAGACGAATTTTCCCGGTGATTACGATCATCTGTCGCGCTTTGGTGAATGGGATATGACCGCGAAACCCACCCCAGAGGATGTCGGATGACAAACGCCGCATCAGAACGCCAGACCAAGGCGGCAAGCCCGGCCACCTCTACCTGGCTTTCGGCCAATGCAGGGTCGGGCAAAACCCGTGTGCTGACGGACAGGGTGGCACGCCTGCTGTTGGGTGGCATCGAACCCCAGCATATTTTGTGCCTGACCTACACCAAGGCCGCTGCGTCCGAGATGCAGAACAGGTTGTTCAAACGGCTTGGCGAATGGGCGATGAAACCCGACACCGACCTGCGCGACGAACTGGCCAAGCTTGGCGAAGCAGATTATGTGACGGCACATGGCCTGTCGCGCGCGCGGCAATTGTTTGCCCGCGCGATTGAAACGCCGGGTGGTTTGCGAATTCAGACCATCCACAGCTTTTGCGCCACCATTCTGCGCCGCTTTCCACTGGAGGCAGGCGTGTCGCCGGGGTTCACGGAACTAGACGACCGCGCCGCCCGCCTGATGCGCGCCGAGATTGTCGAAGAGCTGGCCGAAGATGGTGCCCCCGAGGTGATCGCCCGGTTGGCGCGGGCATGGTCGGGCGAGGATTTTGAATCGCTGGTGGAACAGATTGCGCGTGAACGCGAGTTGTTCAGCAAACCGCTGACCGATGCTGACTGCCGCACGATGTTTGATGTGCCTGCCGGGGTCACGCTGACCTCGCTTCCCGCGTCGGTTTTATTGGGGGATGAAGGCGTTTGGCTGCCTCTGGTCATCGCAGCCCTGCAAGGCGGCTTGAAAACTGATGTCGGTGCGGCGACAAAACTGGCTTCGCTTGAGGTGAACAAGCCAGATTTGTCCATGTTAGAGACATTTGAAGACGTGTTTTTGACGGGTGCATCGGCAAATGACCCCTTTCGTGCCAAAATCGGCACCTTTCCGACCAAAGCCATCCGCGCACTGCTGAATGCCGTGATGCCCAAACTTGACGCCCTGATGGCCAGGGTTGAAGGCGCGCGCTTGCACCGGCTTGCCTTGATGGCAGCTGAGAAGACCGCCACTCTGCACGCCTTTGCCGGGGCCTATCTGCCGATGTATGCCGCCCGCAAAGCAGCACGGGGAGTGCTGGATTTTGACGACCTGATCACCCGGGCCCGCGGGTTGCTGACCGACCCGTCGCTTGCGGCCTGGGTTTTGTACCGGTTGGACGGCGGCATTGACCACATTCTGGTTGACGAAGCCCAAGATACCAGCCCCGAACAATGGGGCGTCATCAACGCACTGGCCGCCGAGTTTACCGCAGGTGATGGCGGTCAAAACCGGCACCGCACCTTGTTTGTCGTGGGCGATAAAAAGCAGTCGATCTATTCATTTCAGGGTGCAGATCTCGCAGCCTTTGATCAGATGCGCGATACGTTTCAGGCCAAGTTAGAGACAGTTCATCTGCCATTCCAGTCCTTGAGTCTTGATCATTCGTTCCGGTCCTCGCCTGCCATTCTGGACTTGGTGGATGCCACTTTTCCCGACCCAAACTCGGCAGCTATGGGGGGGCGCGTCAAACACCTGCCCTTCAGGGAGACGTTGGAAGGCCGGGTGGATGTCTGGCCGGTGATTACCAAACCGGCAAAGTCCGAGGACGGCGACTGGTTCGATCCGGTTGATATGATGTCCGAGGAAGACCCCGCCTCGCAACTGGCCGCCAAAATTGCTGATCAGATTGACGCCATGATCCGGTCGGGCACACAAATCCCTGATGGTGAGGGCTATCGTCAGATGCATGCCGGCGATGTGCTGATCTTGGTTCAACGCCGGTCTGCCTTGTTCAGCGAAGTGATTCGCGCCTGCAAGGCCCGCGACCTGCCGATTGCGGGGGCTGATCGGTTGAAGCTGGGGGCGGAAATGGCGGTCAAGGATTTGGCCGCGCTCTTGTCCTTTCTTGCCTTGCCCGAGGATGACCTTTCGCTGGCGGCGGTGCTGCGATCTCCTCTCTTTGGCTGGTCAGAGGCGCAGCTTTATGCCCTTGCCCACGGACGTAGCGGCACGCTGTGGGATGCGCTTCGGGCAATGTCAGAGACACATCCAGTCACCTTGGCCGTCTTGCACGATCTGCGCAACCGAGCCGATTTTCAGCGCCCGTTTGAATTGATTGAACGAATGCTGACCCGGCACGATGGCCGTCGCAAACTGTTGGCGCGGTTGGGGGCCGAGGCAGAAGACGGCATTGACGAATTGCTGACGCAGGCACTGGCGTATGAACAATCACAAACGCCGTCGTTGACAGGGTTTCTGATTTGGCTGGAAACGGATGAGGTGGTGGTTAAACGCCAGATGGACGGCGAAGGGCACCGCATCCGCGTGATGACCGTGCATGGCGCCAAGGGGCTGGAAGCCCCGATTGTCATTCTGCCCGATACCGCAGACCGCAATCCTCAAGACCGGGATGAGCTGTTCCGTGTGCCCGACAACCGCGTGGTTTGGAAAACCCCTGCCACAGAAAGCCCGGCGCTTATTGCGGCTGAACGCGAGGCCCGCACCCTGCGACGTGATCAGGAAAACCTGCGCCTGCTGTATGTTGCCATGACACGTGCGCGGTGCTGGCTGATCGTGGCGGCGGCGGGCGAAGTGACAAAGCATGATTGCTGGTACAACCTGATCAGCGCGGGGGCGCAAAGTCTGACACTGACGACCATCGCGGGGGGGGCTGTGCGGCACCAGTTTGGGCTTTGGCCAGACCCGCAGCGTGTTGCTCCCACAGCCGTGCCTGTGCCTGTCCTGCCCGATTGGGCACGCAATCCCGCGCGTGATCCGGGCCGCCTGCCCGGAGTTTTGTCGCCCTCGGGCCTAGGTGGCCTGAAAGTTTTGGCCTCTGAGGGTGAAGGTCTGGACGAAGAGGCCGCGAAACTGCGTGGCCGACGGCTGCATCTGCTGTTGGAACATCTGCCGGGGGCGGATCCCACCCACTGGCCCGCGATGGCCGAGGCTTTGATCCCTGACCCGACTGAGCGCGCCGATCTGCTGGCCGAGGCGGCGGGAGTGTTGTCTGACCCCACCCTTGCCCATTTGTTTGCGCCGGGCGGCTTGGCCGAGGTGTCCGTCACCGCAGATTTGCACGGGCGTCGGTTGTTGGGCATCATTGACCGGCTGATCGTGACCCCCGTTCGGGTGCTGATCGTGGACTTCAAATCAAACCGGGTGGTGCCCGCCACGCCGGATGCGGTGCCAGAGGGGTACGTCCGGCAGATGGGTGCCTATGCCCACGCGATGGCCCAAATTTATCCCGACAGGTTGATCGAGGCGTCGATTCTGTGGACACGAGTGCCACATCTTATGGCGCTAGATGCCAATATGGTGCGGACCGCCCTTGATGGTGCCGCTATCCCTTGACGTTCCGTCTGCACATACTTAGTTTTCAGGTTTGCAATCCGACCCTTTGTCCATTCAGGAGACTTACTATGGGCGCTGCCACCGTCGCCGTGACCGATGCCACGTTTGATGCCGAAGTCCGCCAGTCGGACGTGCCGGTTGTGGTGGATTTCTGGGCCGAATGGTGCGGCCCCTGCCGCCAGATCGGTCCGGCACTGGAAGAACTCGCCGTACAATATGCTGGCAAAATCAAGATCGTAAAGGTCAACGTAGACGAAAATCCCGAAAGCCCGGCTGTGCTGGGCGTGCGGGGTATTCCCGCACTGTTCATGTTCAAGAACGGTCAGGTTGTGTCAAACAAGGTTGGCGCTGCACCCAAGGCAGCACTTGAGACCTGGATCAAATCGGCAATCTGATCTGTTGACATCATGATGAAAGGTCCTGCGATTGCGGGGCCTTTTTCAGTGACCAAGCAGCTTTGGAGCCAGTGCCTGCAACGCCTGCCACCGCCGTGCCTGTCGCGCGTTGCGTGTAACAGGGTTGGCAGGAATTGTGCGCCATTCGGCCAGCAACCGGGTTTTCAGCAGGAAATTCAACACCGGATCGTCTGGCGCAAGATGGGTGTAGCGGGCAAAAAACCCATCCATAATCGACACGGGCAAGCCGCCATCTGGTGGTATGTCCGACAGGTGCATCAAATCCATCAGCAGGCGCGCGGCATCAAACGCCACCGGAGCGGCGTTGGAGGGGCGAAAGTCGTCAACCCAAACCCC
>JANNNF010000365.1:0-5434 GCA_031398405.1 Rhodobacterales bacterium
TGGCGATCTTGGGTGCGTCACTTGAGGCCGCCTTTTTCAACGCGCGAATGGTACCTGCCAGTTTGGCAGGGGCATCCAGTGCGAAAATCCGCGCAAACTCCGCCTGGCGCGGGGCGGGCAGGGCGGCCAGACGCTTGGCCCAGTCGGCATGGGTGGCGGCACCGCGCGCGCCAAGACTTTCCCACCAGGTCTTGATTTCTGCCGGGATCTCAAACGCGGGGTAGGGCCAGCCATAGCCTTCCTTGGCGGTCTTCATCTGGGCCGCATCGGTCAGCGCGCCATGGCCTTTGGACGTGTCCTGTGCCGCATGGCCAAGCGCGATATGCGTGGTGAAGGCGATCATCGCCGGGCGCGGGCTGGCCTTGGCGGCGGTAATCGCGCGATCAATATCAACCGGATCGTGACCGTCGCAATCAAACACATCCCAGCCACTGGCGGCAAAACGCGCCTTCTGGTCGGTGATATCGGCAATCGATACCTTGCCGTCGATGGTGATGCCATTGTTGTCCCACAACACGATCAGGCGCGACAGCGCCTGCTTGCCGGCCAGGGCCAGCGCTTCTTGGCTGACCCCCTCCATCAAGCAGCCGTCACCGGCGATGACATAGGTGTGGTGGTCGACGATCTTGGCCCCCCACCGGGCGCGCAGGGATTCCTCTGCCATCGCAAAGCCGACCGCGTTGGCAATGCCCTGACCCAACGGCCCCGTGGTGGTTTCCACGCCCGATACATGGCCGTATTCCGGATGGCCCGCCGTGATGGCCCCCCACTGGCGGAAATTCTTGACCTGATCCAGCGTCACATCGGCATATCCAGTCAGGTGCAGCAGCGCATAAATCAGCATCGAGCCATGGCCCGCCGACAGGATAAAGCGGTCCCGGTCCGCCCAACGCGGGGCGGCGGGATCGAATTTCAGATGTTTTTCAAACAGCACGGTCGCAACATCGGCCATACCCATCGGCATCCCCGAATGGCCCGAATTGGCCGCAGCCACGGCATCCAGCGTCAGAGTGCGAATGGCGCAGGCGCGCATCCAATGATCGGGGTGGCGGGCGCGGAGCGTCTGAATATCCAAGGCCATGTTCCTGTTTATCGGGAAAATTGGTGTCGCAGGGGTCATACCACCCCCGGCGACAAGTTCAACAGCCTTGGGGCGGATGCGCGGCTTTACCAATCCGCCCAAGGCCTTGGCCCGAAAGGGCCAAGCCCTTGCCGAAACTTTGCGCTAAGATCAATCTTGACGGCCAGCCCAGACGATTCGCATCCTGTGCGGCGGGCAGGATCAAACGAAGTGGAAAGGGCAGGGCATGACCGAGATTGCAGAGCTGGAGCGGCGCATCACCGCAGCGCTGGAACGCATCGGCCGGGGGTTGGAGGCGATGCCTGCAAATCCTGTCGTTGCAGAGGCACCCGACGCTGCCATTGCGCCTGTCTTGGACGTGGTGCCTGATACCCGCGACGCCGACATCGCCCGTCTGCAAGCAGCACTTGATGCTGAAAGGGCCACTGTTGCGCAGTTGCAAGACCGACTGCGCGCCTCGCGTGACAAGGACGGCGTGGTGCAGTCACAGCAAGACAGCAAGGTGGACCGCATGACACGCCAATTGGACGTGCAGGGGCTGGAACTGCAACGGATGCGCAAAACCGCCATCACCCTGCGTGAACAATTGCGCGCGATGCGGCAAGCGCAGGCCAATGGCGTGACCGAAGCACAGTTGATCAACAAGGCCATGCTGGCCGAGTTGGAGGCCCTGCGTTCTACCCGCCTGTCAGAAATGGCGGAAATGGATGATATCATTGCCGAACTGACCCCAATGATCACGGAGGCCGAACATGCCTGATCTCGAAATCATCATCGGCGGCAGGCCCTTTCAGGTGGCCTGTCAGCCCGGCGAGGAACACTTCCTGCGCGCCGCCGCAGCCATGCTTGATACCGAGGCACAACCGCTGGTCGCCCAGATGGGACGCCTGCCGGAACCAAAGATGCTGCTGATGGCGGGCCTGATGCTGGCCGACAAGACGGCAGCGCTGGAAGATGACGTGCGCGCCATGAGGGCGCAATTGGCCGAGGCACAAAGCCGGGGGGCACCGCCGCCCGAGCGCATCGAGGTGCCGGTGATCCCGGGCCATGTGACCGATACGCTGGCCGAAATTGCCGCCCGCGCCGAGGCTTTGGCGGCCCGCGTTGAAGACCGGGCTGGTCTATGATCCGTCTGGTTGCAGCCTTGGCGCTATGCCCGCTTGCCGCCCACGCCGAATTGTCGATGAACACGGTCCGCTACACCTGCGAGCGAGGGGTCGAGGTGCCAGTGACCTATGTGTCTGATGGGGCAGACGGGGTCGCCGTTCTGACCGTGGAAGGCCGCCAGATCAGCCTGTTTTCCGAACCGGCAGACGCAGGCGCGCGCTATGGCTGGCCCTCGGACGGATCAAATTATGTCTGGCTGACCAAAGGCGCTGACGCGACGCTGAACTGGAAAGACGGCACCAGCGGCACCGAAGCCGCGTTGCTGACAGGGTGCATGGAACAACAGTAGTCCTGTCACAGGATTTTGGCCGACTCTGGCACGTGGCGACGCCACATGCTGTGTGGCTCCACACCTTGTTCCAGCCCTGACCCGCTCAGAACGTGATGGCAAAATCGCAAATCTTGCATATGTGCGCGATGATATCATGCAAAAGGCCCGCCATATCGGACGGGCCTTTTGAACTGTGGGCCTTGGTGGATGTTCAGCCGTTGGCTTCACGGATTTTCGCGGCGGCATCCTTGTCGAAAACCACACCTTTGGCTTCAAACAACTGGTCCAGCTCGCCCGAGAGGGTCATTTCGGTGATGATGTCACAGCCGCCGACAAACTCGCCCTTAACGTAGAGCTGCGGGATGGTCGGCCAGTCAGAGAAATCTTTGATCCCCTGCCGCACTTCGGCATCGGCCAGCACGTTCACATCGGCAAATTCGACGCCCATGTAATTTAGCACCCCCGCCACGCGGGACGAAAACCCGCATTGCGGCATCATCTTGGTGCCCTTCATGAACAAAACGACGTCGTTTCCTTCAATCGTAGCCTTGATCGTATCAACCGCGCTCATCGCTCGCTCCTTGGTTGTTCATATCCCGTGGCACAGGTTCGGATCTGCTTTGCGCAAGATACGATGCCATCCGCCGTTCCATTTCCATGCCGTCGGCCCGCCGCTTTTCTGCGACGGGATCAGCGTCCTGCCGGCCAGTCCGTCGGGCGCGCACCACGCTGATCAGCCCGACCAGCCCCATGGCAACCGCGCCAAGCGTTGCGGCGGCCATCTTAGTCCGGCGCTTTCGTTGTCAGCGCGAGCGCATGCAGCGCCCCCGAAGGCCCGTCCATGCGGCCCTTCAGGCTGGCATAGACGGCGCGCTGTTGCTGCACCCGGTTCATGCCCTTGAAGCTGGCATCGATGACCTCAGCCGCCCAGTGGTTGCCGTCGCCCGCCAGATCGGTGATCGTGATCTTGGCCTGCGGGAACCCCTCGCGGATCAGCTTTTCAATGTCGCGGGCTTCCATTGCCATGTGTGTCGTCCCCTGCTGCGGTCATTCCAAATCTAGGGCGTGGCCTGCCCGAGCGCAAGCGGCCCCCGGCAAACTGTGCCTTGGGCCGCTGTCAAACTCAGGCAACCGCCTTGGCAAAAGCCCCACGGTAAAGCGCGGATAGATCGGCCATCGTCGCCACATCCGCGCCAAGGCGTACCTGCGAGCCGCCAAAGCTGCCGATAATGGCCACCGGCACCGCACCCGCCGCAGCCATCAGCGCCGCGGCATTGGCCGGCGAGCAGGCAAGCAGATACCGCGCCTGATCCTCGCCGAACAGGGCAGGGATGCCCGCGTCGGTCAGCGTCACGCCCAGGCCCGCGCCTTCTGCCATCTCGAACGCGGCCAGCGCCAGCCCGCCATCGGCCAGATCAGTGGCCGCCCGGATCAGCGCCCGCTGGCTGCGAACAAATTCGCCGTGCAGACGCTCTGCTTTCAGGTCCACATGCGGGGCGTCGCCATCCTCGATCCCGAACGCCTCGGCCAAAAGGGCGGATTGGCCCAGATGGCTGCCCATGGCCCCGATCAGCACGGCCACATCGCCGTCAAGCGGGCGGCCTGCAATCAGATCATCAAGGCTGGCAAGGATACCAACGGCACCGATGGTCGGCGTCGGCAGAATCCCCGACCCATCGGTTTCGTTGTAAAGTGACACGTTGCCCGACACGATCGGCATATCCAGCGCGATACACGCAGCCCCGATACCTTTGATAGCACCAACCATTTGCCCCATGATTTCCGGCTTTTCCGGGTTGCCGAAATTCAGGTTGTCCGTCGTCGCAAGCGGGGTCGCGCCGACAGCGCACAGGTTGCGGTACGCCTCGGCCACCGCCTGCTTGCCGCCCTCGAACGGGTTCGCCTTGACGTAGCGGGGGGTCACATCAGACGTGAACGCCAGCCCCTTTCCCGTGCCGTGCACCCGCACCACGCCTGCACCAGCGCCGGGGGCCACGACTGTATCGGCCCCTACCTGCGAGTCGTACTGTTCATACACCCAGGCCTTGTGGGCATAGGAGGGCGAGGAAATCAGCGCCGTAAGCCCAGCAATCGCGCCAATCGCGGGCACCTCGCCCAAGGGGAGGGCTGGCGGGGTTTCCACCCAGGGGCGGTCATATTCCGGCGCACTTGACGACAGCTTTGACAGCGGCAGATCGGCTTTGATGTCATTCCCGTGCAGGATCAGGAACCGATCCTCGGGGATGGTTTCGCCGACAATCGCGAAATCCAGATCCCATTTGACGAAAATCGCGCGGGCCACATCCTCCAGTTCCGGCTTCAGAACCATCAGCATGCGTTCCTGGGATTCCGACAGCATCATCTCATAGGCGGTCATGTGGGTTTCGCGCTGCGGCACGGCGTCAAGTTGCAGCTTGATGCCCAGACCGCCCTTGTCGCCCATTTCCACCGCCGAACAGGTCAGACCCGCAGCCCCCATGTCCTGAATGGAAATCACCGCACCCGATGCCATCAGCTCAAGACAGGCCTCCAGCAGGCGCTTTTCGGTAAAGGGGTCGCCAACCTGCACGGTGGGGCGCTTTTCCTCGATCGTGTCGTCAAACTCGGCGCTTGCCATCGTGGCACCGCCCACCCCGTCACGGCCCGTCTTGGCCCCAAGATAGACCACCGGCATGCCGACACCGGAAGCCACCGAATAGAAAATCTTGTCGGCATCAGCGAGGCCAGCGGCAAAGGCGTTGACCAGACAGTTGCCATTGTAGGATTTGTGAAACCGCACTTCGCCGCCCACGGTTGGCACGCCAAAGGCGTTGCCATAAGACCCCACGCCCTCGACCACGCCTTTGACCAGATGCGCGGTTTTCGCATGCGACGGCACCCCGAACGACAGGCTGTTCATCGCGGCAATCGGGCGC
>JANNNF010000307.1:0-2644 GCA_031398405.1 Rhodobacterales bacterium
CCTCCCCCGATCTGCTGCTGGAGACGGCAGTGGCGACGATGCCGACTATGGTCTTTGCGGTCTGGGCGGGGCTGCGGATACTGGGGACTGTTATTTTTGTACCTCTGGTCGAAGAGATGTTTTTTCGCGGCTATGTCCTGCAGCGGCTAGATGGCACCGATCTGAGGCAGCGCTCGGCGGCGGTACTGGTGTCGTCGCTGGCCTTTGCAGCGCTGCATGGGCGGTGGATTGAGGCAGGTTTGGCGGGACTGGTGTTTGCGGGGCTGATGCTGCGGCGGGGCAGGGTAGCCGATGCAATCTGGGGCCACATCATAGCAAACGCTATCGTGGCTGGCGCTGCGCTCGCGCAGCGGGAATGGAGCCTTATCTAATAAAAAAAAACGGCAGACGCCTTTCGGTGCCTGCCGTCTTACACTGCAGATGACAATCGTTCAGGTCTGACGACGCCGACGTTCCCACACCAATGCCATCACGGCCAGAACGGCAGCGACAGCCAGCAAGCCAGCCGAAGCGTCAATTTCCGGAACGGATGCCGGGGTCGTGCCGCCCGAGCCACCACGGATTCCACCAAACCAGTCCCAGAAGCTCCAGGACTGCGCGTAGAGAGGAGCAGCCGACGCTGCAACCAAAGCTATTGAGGCAGAAAGCCTAGCAAGAATACGGTTCATAGTCTCACCTCGCAGAGAGAATTAATTTGCCTCAAGAGTAGTTCAACATTCTCGCCCAACATGACAAGAAAAAACCACAAACTTGGCCTTGGATTGCCGTCATGTCGCGAATTTGTAAAACCAATTGGCACGCTCTCGGGCGCATTGTTTCCGGTCGGGCGACGGAAGGGTCTGCTGGCTGTTTTCGATCCGCCCGGTGATTCGTGTGACCATCAACACTCTTCCGCAGGGCCTGCTTGGCCCCTTGTGTTGACAAGCTCTGCGACTCCCCCTATACGCCCGTTTGTCCTGCCGTTGGTCCGCCTTTGGCTTGGGGTTCAAAATACTTGATGTGGTCATGATCCGGGCCGAGATGCCCCGATCCTCTGGAATTCCACCGCACCGCTCCTTTGGGGGACGTTTGCGGTTTTATCATTTTGCGGTTCGCGCACAATGACGTCGAGAAGCAGTGCGCCCGGTTCGGGCGTGAGTATTGACAGTCCCTTGACTGGGGCAACACGGGGTACGTTAATGCCGACTATCCAACAGCTCATCCGCAAGCCGCGGGAGCCCAATGTTCGCAAGTCCAAGTCGCAGCACTTGGAATCTTGCCCGCAGAAGCGCGGCGTTTGCACGCGCGTTTACACCACCACGCCGAAAAAGCCGAACTCGGCTATGCGTAAGGTCGCCAAAGTGCGCCTGACGAACAGCTTCGAGGTGATCTGCTATATTCCCGGCGAAAAGCACAACCTTCAGGAACACTCTGTGGTTCTGATCCGCGGCGGCCGTATCAAGGATTTGCCCGGCGTTCGGTACCACATCCTGCGCGGTGTGCTCGATACGCAAGGCGTCAAGGATCGTCGTCAGCGTCGTTCGAAATACGGCGCCAAGCGTCCGAAGTGAGGGTTTAAGATATGTCTCGTCGTCACGCCTCCGAAAAGCGCGAAATCCTTCCCGATGCCAAGTATGGTGACCGGGTTATGACAAAATTCATGAACAACCTGATGCTCGATGGCAAAAAGTCCGTCGCTGAAGGGATTGTTTATGGCGCATTGGAGCGGGTTCAGACCCGTCTCAAGCGCGAGCCGATCCAAGCCTTCCACGAAGCGCTGGACAATGTGAAGCCGTCCGTCGAAGTGCGCTCGCGCCGCGTCGGTGGTGCAACCTACCAGGTGCCCGTCGAAGTGCGCATCGAGCGCCGTGAGGCACTGGCAATCCGCTGGCTGATCATTGCTGCGCGCAAGCGCAACGAGAACACCATGGAAGAGCGTCTGGCTGCCGAATTGTCGGATGCCGTGAACAACCGTGGAACGGCTGTCAAAAAGCGCGAAGATACCCACAAAATGGCTGATGCGAACAAAGCATTCAGCCACTACCGCTGGTAAGAGGGCATCATGGCACGCGAATATCCGCTGAACCGATACCGCAACTTCGGCATCATTGCCCACATCGATGCGGGCAAGACCACGACGACCGAACGCATCCTTTACTACACCGGCAAGTCCCACAAGATCGGTGAAGTCCATGACGGCGCCGCGACGATGGACTGGATGGAGCAGGAGCAGGAGCGGGGGATCACGATCACCTCGGCTGCGACCACCACGTTCTGGGAACGCACGATCGATCCGGGTCTGGAGCACAACCGGTCGGACAAATACCGCTTCAACATCATCGACACCCCCGGCCACGTCGATTTCACCATCGAAGTCGAACGCTCGCTGGCGGTGCTTGACGGGGCTGTCGTGCTGCTGGACGGCAACGCCGGGGTTGAGCCGCAGACCGAAACCGTCTGGCGTCAGGCCGACCGCTACAAGGTGCCGCGGATCGTGTTCGTCAACAAGATGGACAAGACCGGCGCAGATTTCTTCAAATGCGTTCGCATGATCAAGGACCGGACCGGCGCGAATGCCGTGCCCGTGGCCCTGCCCATTGGCGCTGAAGACAAGCTGGAAGGCGTGCTCGACCTCGTGACCATGGAAGAATGGGTCTATGAGGGC
>JANNNF010000342.1:0-14902 GCA_031398405.1 Rhodobacterales bacterium
GAAAGCCACGCCGGTGCTGGCCTTGCAGGAGGGCGGGGTCGGGGGGTAGGCTGGCGGAAAGAGGAGATGGCTCATGGTTTGCGTTTTCGTTCAGTTCCGCTGCACCCCCGGCAAGACCTATGAGGTGGCGACGGCGGTTTATGACCGTGAGATTGTAAGCGAGTTGTATTCCACAAGTGGCGAATATGACTTGATCGCAAAGGTTTACATTCCCGACGAAGAAGACGTGGGCGTGTATCTTTCCAGCCGCCTGTTCGACATTCCGGGGATTGTGCGCACGCTGACGACCATGACGTTCAAGGCGTTTTAGGGGGCAGGCCAAACCCGCCCCCGATACATTACTTCACCGTGATGCGGCCATCGGCAAAGGGGGTGTAGGGGCCGGTCTTGACCATATATTCGGCGGTCACATCGGCAAGGTCTGGGCCGAAGTCATAGGCGTTGTCGGCATCTATGAACATTTTATAGCCATCGCCGCCCCTGCGGACATAGTTGTTCGACACCACCTTATACACTGCACCTCGGTCAATCGGCCCCCAAGCATCGCCGCCGATCAGCACCTGCACATCCGACACTCGCGCCCCTGCGGCAGCGGCGGGGTCAACTGTGTATTTCAGGCCCGCTACCTGAGCAAAACGGCCTGCGGCCTCTTCGTACTGGCTCGCGCCGTTTTCCAACGCGGCGACAATCGTGGCCCCGTCCACTTCAAACGTCGAAAGCGTGTTCTGGAACGGCAGCACTGTCAGCACCTCGCCCATGGTCACCGGACCCGCTTCAATCCCTGCGCGCACTCCGCCGCCGTTCTGGATGGCGATGGTCACACCTTGGCCCGCCACCCGGTCCAGCATGGCTTCGGCGATCAGGTTGCCCATGGGACATTCCTTTGTCCGGCAGGACTCGCGGCTGCCGTCGATCTCGGCGGTGGCCTCGGCCACAATCTTGGCGCGAATTTCCTCTAGCGGAACCGCCAATTCGGCGATGCGGGCGACAGTGGCCGCGTCTTGCGCCACTGCGGCGTCCATGATCAGGGGCTCGCCCGTGGCCGTCAGCACCTCGCCTGCGTCGTTGAATGTGACGTTCAATTCGCCCAGAAACTTGCCATAGGCATAGGCCGACACGATGGCGGTTTTGCCCACCATGGTGGGGTAGGGGCCTTCGGCGTTTTCAGCGGTGTTGGACAGGTACGTGTTGGTGTGACCCCCGACGATCACGTCAACGCCCGTGGCCTCTGCCGCCACGCGCTGATCGACCTTATAGCCGGAATGGCTGAGTACGATGATCTTGGTCACACCTTGGGCGGTCAGCGCGTCGGCCTCGGCCTGAACGGCGGCGACGGGGTCGCTGAAGGTGATGTTCGGGCCGGGGCTGGACAGTTCTTCTGTGTCTTGCGGTGTCAGACCGATCAGGCCCAGCTTTTCACCACCCCGTTCGATGACCACCGATTTTAGCAGCTTGTCGGACAGTTTAGGTTCGGCGGTGAAATCGGCGTTCGACATCAGAACCGGAAATTTCACCGCATCCATGAAGCCGCGCAAAACTTCGGGACCGTCATCAAACTCGTGGTTGCCGACGGTCATCGCGTCGTAGCCGAGCTTGTCCATGAATTCCGCCGACATCGCGCCCTTGTAATAGGTGTAGAACAACGAGCCTTGAAACTGGTCGCCGCCATCGACAAGAATCGTATTGTTCGACCGCGCACGGGCGTCTGCAATGGCCGTCACCAAACGGGCGGTGCCGCCGAAACATTCGCCCTTGCCTGCGTCTTCCTCGGAGCAACCCGAATCGGATTTTGAGATCGGCTCGAACCGGGCGTGGAAATCATTGGTGTGCAGGATGGTCAGGGTATAGTCAGCCTGCGCCGCTCCTGTCATCAGGGCCAGGGCCGCACAGGTTGTGAAAAACCGGGTCATCGCAAAACTCCCTTTTGGGTTGATGGGCATAGCCTGCATTGCCATGGCTATGCTGTCAAAGCTGGAACGCCGATGGGTGTCATGGTGCTGTAAAATCGGCGTGACACCGCCAATTCGTTGTGGTTTGCGGGCAAGGATTGACCAAGCCGCGTACAACGGGCATTCAACGGTCATGCTGATTTACAAAATCCTTCGCCGCTCTGAATGGGATGCGTTCCGTGCTGCCGGGCAGACGCTTGGCGCAGCCGTTGATCTGGCCGATGGGTTTATACACTTCTCCACCGCCGCACAGGTGGCTGAAACCGCCGAGAAATATTTCGCCACCGAAAGCGATCTGGTGCTGGTGGCGTTCCAGTCCGATGCGTTGGGCCCGTTGCTGAAATGGGAGCCATCGCGGGGTGGGGCGCTGTTCCCGCATCTGTACCGGGCCTTGGTGATGGCGGATGTCGTTTGGGACAAATCGCTGCCGTTGGGATTAAGCGGCCATATCTTCCCCGAGGGTGTGTGGTGAGCCTGTATGAACGCGCAGGGTTGGCGCTGCTGCACCGCTTTGACCCTGAGGTAGCGCATGGATTGAGCTTGCAGGTGCTGCAAGCGGGGTTGGTGCCGTTGCCGGGGGTGGTTACATCGCCTCGGTTGGCTTGTTCGCTGGCGGGCATGTCCCTTGCGAACCCTGTGGGGTTGGCGGCGGGGTATGACAAGAACGCAGTTGTGGTGGCCCCTTTGTCGCGCGCCGGGTTCGGTTTCATCGAGGTGGGGGCGGCGACCCCTGTGGCGCAAGAGGGCAACTCCAAGCCGCGCTTGTTCCGGCTGACCGAGGACCGGGCCGCGATCAACCGCTTTGGGTTTAACAATGAGGGTGCGGCAGTGATTGCCGGGCGTTTGCGCGGGCGGGTGCGGGGGGCGGTGCCAGTCGGGCTGAACCTTGGGGCCAACAAGACCAGCCCGGACAAAGCGGCGGATTTTGCCGCCGTATTGGCGGCCTGCGGGGATCATGTGGATTTCGCCACGGTGAACGTAAGCTCCCCCAACACCGAAAAGTTGCGCGATTTGCAGGGGCCTGCCGCGCTGACGGCGCTGTTGCAAGGGGTGATGCTGGCGCGGGCGGGGCTGTCGCGGCCCATTCCAGTGTTCCTGAAAATCGCACCGGACTTGACCGAGGCTGATCTGGAGGCGATTGCCGAAGTGGCTGTCTCCACTGGCATTTCGGGGGTCATTGCGACCAACACCACGCTGAACCGTGACGGCCTGCACGGGCCGCACAAGGCAGAGGCAGGCGGACTGTCGGGGGCACCGGTGTTTGAACGGTCTACCCGCGTGCTGGCGCAATTGTCGGTGCTGACCAAAGGGGCGGTGCCGTTGATCGGGGTGGGGGGCGTGGGGTCGGCAGAGCAAGCCTATGCCAAGATCCGCGCAGGCGCGCAGGCGGTGCAGGTCTATACCGCGCTGGTCTATGAAGGCCTGTCGCTGGCCGCACGGATCCCGCGGGGGCTGGACGCTTTGCTGGCGAGGGACGGGTTTTCGAGTGTGGCCGATGCGGTCGGCACCGACCGGGATTGCTGGCTTTAGTCGGGCAGGCCTGCGGCGGCGAGGCCTGATTTGATCCGGACCAGACTTTCCGGGCAAAAGGGCAGGCGGGCCAGATGGGTGTTCAGATCGTAGCTGGGTTTGATCTGCATCTGGGCGTGCCAAATGGCGCGGGCCTCGTCAATCTGACCCAGATGTCCCAAGGCTGCGGCCAGAAACGGACGGCTGATATCGGTGCGGGGTACTTGTTCAATGCGTTGCCGCAGGGTTTCCACCGCCGCCAGATTGTCCCCCGCCACCAACTGCGCCACCCCCCGAAAGTGCAGCATCTGCGCCGCAAAGGACGGGTCCAACCGGATGGAGATGTCGAAATAGGGCAGGGCGGCAGTGGGGTTTCCCAGAAAAACCTCGGCATTGCCGATGGCGCTGTAGGCTGCGGCAAAGTTGGGGTTCAGCGCCAGCGCCTTTTCAGCGCAGGTCTTCATCTTTGCCGGATCGCCCTTTAGCAAATACATGATACTAAGGGAAAAATGGCCATATGCCTCTGCTGGGTCCAGTTCGATAGCCTTGTGGGCGTAGCTCTCGCCCAGATCCATCGCGGCGGGCAGACCAAGCCAAAGGTTCTGGACTTCAAGGTTATAGGCAAGGCTCAGGGCGGCGTAAGGCAGCGGATAGCGGGGTTCCAGCGCAATTGCCGCTTCATAGGCGGCGATGGTCTGGCGTAGCGTTTCAGCCGGGTTTTCCGGGTTCCTGAATGCCTCGTCATGCAACAGACGCCCGCGCAGGAACAGATCATGGGCCGCAACCCCCGGGACATAGGCCCCGGTCTGGCGCGATCCGTCCGAGGGGCGCAATTTGACCTTCAGCACCGACACGATTTTCATCGTGACCTCATCCTGCACTGCAAAGATATCTGTCAGATCGCGGTCATAGCGTTCGGCCCATAGATGATGGCCACTGATCGCGTCAATCAACTGGGCGGTGATGCGCACCCGGTTGCCCGCACGGCGGATCGACCCTTCCAGTACCGCAGTCACGCCCAATTCGCGCCCGACCTGCCGGATATCAGGGGTAGCCCCCTTGTAGGTAAAGCTGGAGTTGCGCGCGACGACCAGCAGGCCTGCGATCTTCGACAGATCGGTGATGATGTCTTCGGAAATGCCGTCGCTGAAATAATCCTGTTCCGGGTCGCCCGACATGTTGTTGAACGGCAAAACGGCGATGGAGGGGCGGGTCTCCAGCGGGCGCACCGCAGGCACGGCTGCGGGTTTCGTGGTTCGCGGTTTGGCCCCCCAGACCCAAGCCGCCACCGGGTGCGCGATGTTCTTCAACGCCAACTCGCCCACGTCCTGAAACAGAACGCCGACCTTGCCCCGGATTTGTTCATGCACAGTGTCGGACAGCAGGATGCCGCCGAGAGGAGCTTCGCCTTCCAGCCTCGCCGCGATGTTGACCCCGTCGCCGAAAATGTCGCCATCCTCGACCACGATATCGCCCAGATTGATGCCAATGCGCAGGGTCAGCGGGTGGTCTGTGGTGGCGTTGTGCGCGGTCATTGCCGCCTGAATGGCCAGCGCACAGTCCACCGCATCGACCGCGCTGGCAAATTCCACCAACGCCCCGTCGCCCATCATCTTGGCTATGCGGCCATGGTAAGTGGCAACAGTGGGGTTGAACCGCATGGCCCACATGGTGCGAAGGGCGGCCAGCGTGCCATCCTCATCCGCTCCGATCATCCGCGAGTAGCCTGCCACATCGGCAGCAAGGACGGCTGCAAGACGGCGTTGGACGCGGGGTTCAGGCATGAAGGCTCCGGGATATCAGAATAGCGAACATAGGGCGGAGCGGGAGGGTTGTAAGGGGGCGACGCAACCCCTTGGTCACACGGTTGGCAAAAAGTAAGTTGTAGTCGGCAAAGGGTATGGGGCGTAAGGATAGGGGCTAGGGTGCGCAATCCTTACGCGCCCTAAGATGCGTTCACCGGCTAAACCGCTTATACTTCGCCCGCTTTGGTTCCAGCGCGTCCGGGCCGAGGCGGCGGACCTTGTCGGCCTCATAATCTTCGAAGTTGCCCTCAAACCATTCCACATGGGCGTCGCCCTCAAACGCCAGCATGTGGGTGCACAGACGGTCCAGGAAAAACCGGTCGTGGCTGATGATGATGGCGCAGCCGGCGAAATCTTCGATTGCGGCCTCAAGGGCTTGCAGGGTTTCGACGTCCAGATCGTTTGTCGGCTCGTCAAGCAGCAGCACATTGCCACCGGACCGCAGGAGTTTCGCCATGTGGACACGGTTGCGTTCGCCGCCTGAAAGCAGTCCCACCTTTTTCTGCTGGTCGGTGCCTTTGAAGTTGAACGCACCGGTATAAACCCGGCTGTTCATCGTCAGGTCGCCAAGCTGAATAACCTCGGACCCGCCCGAGATTTCTTCCCAGACGTTTTTGTTGGGGTCCAGTGCGTCGCGCGACTGGTCGACGTAGGACAGATGCACCGTATCGCCGAGGGTTATGGTGCCCTCATCTGGTTGCTCTTGTCCGGTCAGCATCCGGAACAGGGTGGATTTGCCCGCGCCGTTCGGGCCGATCACGCCGACAATGGCACCGGGCGGTACGGTAAACGTCAGATCCTCGATCAGCAGTTTGTCGCCCATGTGCTTTTTAAGGCCGATAACCTCGATCACCTTGCTGCCCAGACGTTCGCCATTGGGAATGATGATCTGTGATACGGACGACCGTTCCAGCACCGTCTGGCCCGCCATTTCATTGTAGCGCGAAATACGCGCCTTGGATTTGGCTTGACGGGCTTTGGCGCCCGAGCGGATCCATTCCAGTTCCTTTTCCAGCACTTTTTGCTTGGACTTATCCTCGCGCGCTTCTTGCATCATCCGTTTGGCTTTTTGTTCCAGCCAAGCGGAATAGTTGCCCTCATAGGGGATGCCCCGGCCCCGGTCCAGTTCGAGAATCCACGAGGTGATGTCGTCAAGGAAGTATCGGTCGTGGGTGACGATCAGGATGGTACCCTTGTAGGCGATCAGGTGCTTTTGCAGCCATGCGATAGATTCAGCGTCAAGGTGGTTGGTCGGCTCGTCAAGCAGCAGCATATCAGGGGCCTCAAGCAGCAGCTTGCACAGCGCGACCCGGCGGCGTTCGCCGCCTGACAAGCTTTCCACATCAGCGTCGTCGGGCGGGCAGCGCAAGGCATCCATGGCAACGCCGACAGATGCCTCAAGCTCCCACAGGTTCTGGGCGTCGATCTGGTCTTGAAGGGCGGCCATCTCATCAGCGGTCTCGTCGGAATAGTTCATCGCAAGTTCGTTGTAGCGATCGAGGATGGCCGTTTGATTGGCGACGCCCAGCATGACGTTGCCCTTCACGTCGAGGCTCGGATCAAGGTAGGGTTCCTGCGCCAGATAGCCGACCTTGGCCCCCTTGGCGGCCCAAGCCTCGCCCTTGAAGTCGTTGTCCATGCCCGCCATGATTTTGAGCAGAGTCGATTTGCCAGACCCGTTGATGCCCACCACACCGATCTTCACCCCTGGCAGGAAGTTCAGGTGTATGTTTTCAAAGCACTTTTTGCCGCCCGGATAGGTCTTGGAGACGCCTTCCATGTGGTAGACATACGAATAGCTGGCCATTTGGGTGCTCCGAGGGGTTCGTGGTTCAGGCGGTATGTAGCGATTGTTGTGGACAAGGGCAACGTGGGGTGGTCTGGCTTTTTGCCGTATTTCCGGGGGAAATGGGTGCGTACAGGCTTTCCAATCGCGTATAAGGGCATGGTGGTGGGCCTGCTGGGGGGGTCGTTTGACCCGGCGCACGCAGGTCATGCGCACATCACGCGCGAGGCGATCAAGCGGATGGGGCTGGATGCGGTGTGGTGGCTGGTGACGCCGGGCAATCCGCTCAAGGCCCGCCAGCCTGCGCCAATGGCGCAGCGGTTGGCCGAAGCGCGGCGGGTGATCCATGATCCGCGGGTGGTCGTTACCGATCTGGAGGTGGCGCTTGGCACGCGCAACACCGCGGATACGGTTGACCGCTTGCAGGCGATTTACCCAGGGGTGCGGTTTGTCTGGCTGATGGGGGCCGATAATCTGGTGCAGTTTCACAAATGGGGGCGGTGGCGCGATATTTTGCGTGCCGTTCCCGTTGGGGTGCTGGCGCGGCCCGGGTCGGGGGTGGCGGCACGGTTGTCGGTCGCAGCCCGCGCGTTCCGGGTGAACCGGGTGCAGCGCGGCGAGGGCTTGGGGGCCAAGCGCCCGCCCGCGTGGTGCTTTGTGAACCTTCCGTTGAACGATACCTCGTCGAGCGAAATCAGGGCGCGGGGTGAATGGCGGGTGCGCCGGTAAAGCGGTTCAGGTTTCGGCGGCCTCGGGAAACGCTGCCTCGCGCTCCGCTCGCCCGCGGTTTTCAGTGCCGATGTCTTTCAGAAAAACATTGACTGCTACGTGTGGCCCAAATGTGAATTGTTGGGGGGGCGGGCTTTCGATACTTGGGGTGGATGGAATCGTTTGGGGGGTACGGCGTGATATCACGGCGGGCAATATTGGCGGGCGTTCTGGCGGGGGTGGCGGGTCCGGCTTTGGCCGAAATCATCACACAGTCACCTATACCGCCGCGCAGGCCCGGGTTGCCCAAGATCGCAAGGGTGGATGCGTCCGAGATTGATCGGCTGATTGCGGCGGCCAAACTGGGCGGCGGGTCGGTGGCCTTTGCTGTCGCAGACGCAGCAACGGGGCAGATTTTGGCCGCGCGCACTCCGGATATGATGATGCCGCCTGCGTCGGTTCTGAAATCCATCACCTCGCTATACGCGCTGGAACGGTTGGGGCCTGCGTATCGCTATGGGACGCGGGTGCTGGCGACGGGGCCGGTTTTGGGGGGCATCATCCAAGGTGATCTGGTGCTGGTGGGGGCCGGCGATCCGACGGTGCAGACCGACCAGTTGGGAGACTTGGCGGCGCGCTTGGCGGCGGCGGGTGTCAAAGGCGTGACGGGTCGGTTTGTGACCTGGGCCGGGGCGTTGCCGACACTGGCCGAGATTTCGGAGGAGCAGCCGGTGCAGGTGGGCTACAATCCGGGATTGTCGGGGCTGAATCTGAATTTTAACCGGGTTTATTTTGAATGGAAGCGGGCCGGGGCGGACTGGCGCGTGACGATGGACGCGCGGGGCGAGCGTTTTGTCCCCGCTGTACAGATGGCGCAGGTGCGGGTCGTGGGGCGGGAAGCGCCGCTGTTCACTTATGCGACCAAGGGGCAGCAGGATGACTGGACGGTGGCGTCGGGCGCGCTTGGCAAGGGTGGCAGCCGCTGGTTGCCGGTGCGCCACCCGGCGGGCTATGTGGCCGACGTGTTCCGGGTGCTTGCGGCGGCGCAGGGGCTAGTGTTGCCGGTGGTAACTGAGGTGGGGGTGGTGCCGAAGGGGCAAGAGCTGGCCACGTTGCAGTCAGACCCGCTGACGGATGTGCTGCGCGATATGCTGCGATTTTCGACCAACCTGACCGCCGAGGCGGTTGGATTGCGGTCGTCGGGGGCCGCGAGCCTTATCAGCTCGGGTGCCGCGATGACGGATTGGTCGCGCGAACGGATGGGGCTGTCGGGGAAGTTCACTGACCATTCCGGACTTGGCAGCCACAGCCGGATCAGCCCGGCGGATATGGTAAAGGCCTTGGTCTGGGCCAACCGGACGGGTGCAGGGTTAAAGCCGATCTTGCGCGCTTATGCGATGCGCGACGACAAGGGGGCCGAGATTGCGGGCCATCCGGTCAAGGTGGTGGCCAAAAGCGGTACGCTGAACTTTGCGTCGGGTCTGGCGGGGCATATCTTGCCACCGGGGGGGCGAGAGTTGGTGTTTGCAATATTCTCGGCTGATATTGCGCAGCGGGCGACGTTGGCAGAGGCGGAGCGTGAAGACCCGCCGGGCGGGCAGGGCTGGACCCGGCGCTCGCGCAGGTTGCAATGGCAGTTGATCAGCCGGTGGGCGGCAGCCTACGGGTAAAGGGCGGTTTCAGGGATGGGCGACAAGCGCCCATCCTACGCGGCGGCTGGTTTGGCTTGACTACGGTTTCATGTGGCGGACCCGCGCGCCCCATTCGATGGCGGCGGCGTGCAGGCGGTCGATGGCCAACTCCTCACGCACTTCCTCCAGCATACGCAGTTCCACATCCCGCAGCCTGCCATCGGCGGCGGCCGCATCACAAGCCAGCGCATAGGCGGTTTCACGCAGCCGTTCGGGCAGGGCATCGCGGATCAGCCCGAACAGGGCGGCAAGGCCGTCTTCCTCCTCAAACAAATCAAACACGGTCTGGGCGATCATGCGGATGCGGTCATGGTCGTAATCTGCAAACACCGGCATGTGGTTCACCATGCGTTGGATCGCGACCATCTCGGCGGTGCGTAACTGTTCATCCGCAGCAGACGTGGCGATCATGACGGCAACAAGGGCGTCTTGCGGTGACAGCGAGGCGGGAATATCGGACACTTGTGAACTCCTGTTCGTGGCACCCAGATTATTGACCTATGGCCGGGGCAGCAATAGAGGACGGGTGTTACAATTTCACGCCCTTTTGGAAGGATCCGCCATGTCAGCCCTGCGCGACGCTGCGATGAAGTCGAAAGCCTGGCCTTTTGAAGAGGCCCGCGCCGTGCTGAAGCGGTTTGACAAGACCCCCCCCGCCAAGGGCTATGTGCTGTTTGAGACCGGGTACGGCCCCTCTGGCCTGCCGCATATCGGCACCTTTGGTGAAGTGGCGCGCACGACCATGATCCGCCGCGCGTTTGAGGTGATCAGCGATATTCCAACCAGACTGATCTGCTTTTCCGACGATGTGGATGGGATGCGCAAGGTTCCTGAAAACGTGCCGCAGCAGGAGATGCTGCGCCAGCACATGCAAAAGCCGCTGACGAGCGTTCCCGACCCTTACGGCGAATACCCGTCGTTCGGGGCCCATAACAACGCGATGTTGCGGCGTTTTCTGGATACTTTCGGCTTTCAGTATGATTTCATTTCTGCCACCGATTTCTACAAATCGGGCCAGTTCGACGACACGCTGCGGCTGGCGACAGAACGCTATGACAAGATCATGGCGATCATGCTGGCCAGTTTGCGCGAAGAACGCCAGCAGACCTATTCGTGCTTTCTGCCGATCCACCCGGAAACCGGGCGGGTGCTGTATGTGCCGATGAAAAACGTCGATCCGGTCAACCATACCATCACGTTTGATGATGAGGATGGTCGTGAGTGGACGCTGCCGGTGACGGGCGGAAACGTAAAGCTGCAATGGAAGCCGGATTTCGGGGCCCGTTGGGCCGCGCTGGATGTCGATTTTGAAATGTACGGCAAAGACCATTCCACCAACACGCCGATCTATGACGGGATCTGCGAGGTGTTGGGGGGCCGCAAGCCCAACCACATGAGCTATGAGCTGTTTCTGGATGATCAGGGGCAGAAGATCAGCAAATCCAAAGGCAATGGTCTGACGATTGATGAATGGCTGACCTACGCGTCGTCCGAAAGCCTGTCGTATTTCATGTATCAAAAGCCGAAGACGGCAAAACGGATGCATTTCGACGTGATCCCGCGCGCGATGGACGAATATCATCAGCAGTTGCGGGCCTATGCGGGCCAAGAGGTGGACGCGCAGGTCAACAATCCGGTCTGGCACATCCATCAGGGCAACCCGCCTGCAAGCGCGCTGGTGGTGCCGTTCTCGATGCTGCTGAACCTTGCCTCCGTTGCTGGTGCCAAGGATAAATCTGGTCTTTGGGGCTTTATCCGCCGCTATGCCCCTGATGCCAGTCCCGAGACCAACCCCGATCTGGATGCGGCGGCAGGCTATGCTTTAGCCTATTTCAACGACCGTATTTTGCCAAACCGGACATTCCGCGCGGCAACGGAAGGTGAGGCTGCCGCTATGCAGGATCTGCACGGGCGGCTGGCGGTGTGGGACGGGGGGCTCGACGCCGAGGCGTTGCAGTCGATGGTGTTTGCCGTGGGCAAGGATCACGGGTTTGACCCGCTGCGTGATTGGTTCAAGGCGCTGTATGAGGTGTTGCTGGGGGCATCCGAAGGGCCGCGCTTTGGTGGGTTTATCGCGCTTTATGGCGTGCAGGAAACCATGGCGCTGATCGAACGCGGCCTTTCGGGCGCATTGATCAAGGCCTGAGCGCACAAAACAGTTGACCGGGCGTAAGTCCGGTCTACCCTTGGATGCGGGGACGTAACCGTTGCACAAGGACCACGCTTATGCGCTTAGGCCTTTACCTTTTGTTGTCTGCCGCCGTTCTGGCCCTGCCAGCCCATGCGCAGGAAGCCCCGATCCAGAGTACAATCCAAAGCCAGCTTGATGCCTTTGCAGTGGATGATTTCGCGAAGGCTTTCACCTTTGCCGCGCCCAATATCAAGACCATCTTTAGGACGCCCGAAAACTTTGGCGCGATGGTGGCGCAGGGCTATCCTATGGTGCATCACCCGTCTGGCGTGAAAATGCTGGACCTGCGCGACGTGGCCGGGGCCAAGTGGCAACGAGTGCTGATCACCGATCAGGCCGGGCGCAGCCATATGCTGGATTATCAAATGGTCGAAACCCCGGATGGCTGGCAGATTTCGGCGGTGCAGTTGCTGCCAGGGTCTGATGTCGGGGCCTGACGTGTTGCGCCAAGGCCCCCACGACCGCGCGCCCTTATGACCCTGGGTTAATGGTGTCTTGCTACCCCTTCCGCCACACCGATTTGGCAAAAGCAAGGCGAGGGATAGCGGATGAACAAGGCGATTACCGATGGGTTGGTGCTGATGCCGCCGGCATTTTCAGCCGGACTGAACCTTTGGTCGCGCGAGGATGGCACGCCGGGGTCGGGGTCGTATCTTGGCCAACCGAATTCGGCCTATGTGCCCAACGATGCAGATTTTGCGGGTTGCATGGAATTGCAAAAGACCGCCACCACACAAAAACTGCGGTCATATGCGCAAACTCCGATGCAGCCGGGCATGTATCTGCGGGTGACGGCGCGTGTAAAGGCGGTCTCGGGTAACCTGCCCTCGGTGCGGATTGCGGCTTGGGCGGGGTCTGTCTCCGGTACCAATGTAAGCGCTGCGCCGCAGACAGGGCCATCCGTGGCGCTGACCAGTTATGGGCAGGTTGTGACGGTGCAGGCGATCATCGGGTCAGGGGCGCGGCAGGGGGTGGATCTGGTCTGGGGCACCACGCCTGTTTACGCGCACATCGGGCTTGACCTGACGGGTTCAACCGGCGGTGTGGTGCGCATAGACGATCTGGTGGTCGAGGATGTGACCGAAGTGTTCCACCGCAGGATGATGGACTGGGTAGATGTGCGCGACTACGGTGCCATCGGCAACGGCGTCGCCAATGATGTGGCGGCCTTTGCGGCCGCTGATGCGGCGGCACAGGGGCGCACGGTGCTGGTATCGGCGGGGTCCTATCTGCTAAACGATCATGTCACCATCAATTCCTCGGTTCGGTTTGAGGGGTCGGTGGTGATGCCCAGCCAGTACCGCCTGTCTTGTACCCGCAATTTCAACCTTGATACCTACATGTCTGCGTTTGGGACCGAACTTGAAGGCTTCAAGCGGGCCATGCAGGCGCTGTTTTACTTCAGCGATCATGTCAGCTTTGATCTGTCAGGCCGCCGGGTTGATCTGACTGCGCCAATTGACATTGCGGCCCTTGTCGGCCTGACCAGCTTTGCCACCCGGCGGGTGTTGCGGCATGGGTTGCTGAACGCGGTGCCGGGGACGGCATGGACCACGGATCAGGTGACGTCGGTTGCGACCTATGCCGTCAACAACCCTACCGTCCTGACTGCCGTGGCGAACGTGGCCAACGTGCCCATTGGCGCATTGGTGACGGGTACCGGGGTGGGGCGTGAGGTTTACGTCACTGCCAAGAATGTCGGCGCAGGCACGGTCACGCTGTCGCAGCAGCTGTGGGGGGCGGCAGGAACGCGGACCTTCACCTTCCGCCGCTTCAAGTACATGTTGGATTTCAGCGGCTTCACCTCGCTGACCCGGTTCGAAATTGAGGATTTGGAGCTGCAGGGCAACGGTGTTGCCAGTTGTCTGATGCTGCCGCTGGCGGGCATTGCCAACCGCGTCGCGGGCTGCACGCTGAACAAACCGCTGGACCGGGCGATCACGTCGATCGGGTCAGGGTGTCAGGGGTTGTTGGTGGATCACTGCCAGTTCCTGTCGAACGAGCAGCCGCTTGCGGTGCAGGACCGCACGTCCATCGGGATTAACGTCAATTCCAACGACGTGAAATGCCGTAACAACCGCATCGTTCGCTTTGCGCATTTTGGCATTTTCAACGGCACCGGGCATATGTTCATCGGCAACCATTTCTTTCAGGGTGATGATGAAACGGCAGGTATCCGGCGGGCGGGGCTGGTCCTGACCACGTCGAACCTGAAAACGCTGATCACCGGAAACTACATCGACAACAGCTTTATCGAACTGAGCAACGAACATGATGCCACGCCCGATTACCTGAGCGACTTTTCCTTTGGCGGGCTTACGGTCACGGGCAATATCTTTACCTGCAATTCGGTGGTGTCATCCTTTCGCTGGATCGTTATCGCCCCCTATGGCGCGGGGCATTTCGTCAGTGGCCTCAGCGTGTCGAACAACGCGTTCCGCACGGTGAATTGCACAATTGACCGGGTGGAAAAAGTCGATACGACCCGGGCGACGATGGATTTCACCCGGTTTCGCAATGTGGTGTTTCAGTCCAACACCTTCAACGGGGTGACGCAGCCCACGGCCAGCCCGGTGACGGTGGAACACACGCAAAACACCGCTGCTGATACTTGGGTGGTGGATGGGGCCGATTATATGCCGTTTGGCGGCCGGGTGCGCAATGTGATGTCACTCGTGGCCGAGGGAGCCATCAGTTCGTCAACCAACATCGTTCAATACAACACGCCCTATGTGCAAGTTGAACAAGGGGGGGCAGGGGCCTTGGTGAACCTGCGCTGGCCCGCTGCGGTGAAGGGCATCATGCAGGTGACGCTGCGGTGCGATAACCCGATCTGACTCTGTGGGGCAGCCGGTTGGCTGCCCTTTTTATGCGATCAGATCAGTGGGGGTCAGCCGGTACGCTCGGGCAAACCCGCCGTTCAGCAAGGCCGATTGCGGGATAAGGCGCACCAGCGCAAAGTCGGCGAAGTCGATGTAAAGCTTTGATTTTGGGTGATGGGTCAGCCAGTGGTCACGCAGTGTGGGTCGAGCGGGATCATCGGGGAGGATAAACTCGGCAATCACCTTGATCATCAGGCGCGGGTGGGTCAGTGGGTCGCCCTTGTGGCCCACCTCGCCCAACATCACCGCGCAGGCCGGGCTAGCGCGCAAAGCCGCAAAATGCGGCGCGAGGCTGGAGATCAGCGTCATCGGCACACCCCCCGGGGCCCGGCCAAAGGCGATGCGCGAAATGGCGGGGGTCTGGGTTTCGGGGTCCGTCCA
>JANNNF010000345.1:0-7270 GCA_031398405.1 Rhodobacterales bacterium
CGCGGACGGGCTTGCAAAGCCCAGGGCTACGAAGACGAGGCGATGCGGATTTATCGGGCGTTGCTCGAATGGCGGCCGGCCGAGTTTCGGGCACGCTATCTCTTGGGCAACCTGCTGGCGCGGACGCGGCATCGCGGCCGAATGCGCCCATGACCTCCGCCCCCATGACGCCCGCCCCCATGACGCCCGCCCCCATGACCCCCGCGGTCGAATTTCACGCAGTCACCCGCCATTTCGGCACCGCCGCCAAGCCCGTCCGCGCGGTCGATGGTGTGGACCTGACCATAGCTGAGGGCGCCTTCTTTGCCATGCTCGGTCCGTCAGGCTCTGGCAAGACCACCTGTCTGCGCCTGATTTCCGGGTTTGACGCCCCGACTAGCGGCGTGGTCCGTATCTTCGGGCAAGACGTGTCCCACACCCCCCCGCATCTGCGTAACGTCAATACGGTGTTTCAGGACTACGCCCTGTTCCCGCACCTGAACGTGCGCGACAACGTGGCCTACGGGCTGATGGTCAAGGGCGTCGGCAAATCTCAACGCTATGCCCGCGCGGATGAGATGCTGTCGGTGGTAAAACTGGCCGATTACGGCAGCCGCAAACCTGGGCAACTGTCTGGCGGCCAGCGCCAACGCGTGGCCCTCGCCCGCGCGCTGGTCAATGAACCTCGCGTGTTGCTGCTGGACGAACCCTTGGGTGCACTCGACCTGAAGCTGCGCGAGGCGATGCAGGATGAACTCAAATCCCTGCAAAAGCGCCTTGGCATCACCTTCATTTTCGTTACTCATGACCAGAATGAAGCACTTAGCATGGCCGACAGCCTTGCCGTGTTCAACGAGGGAAAGATTGCTCAGATCGGCACGCCCGAACAGATCTACACCCAGCCCCGCACCCGGTTTGTAGCCGATTTTGTTGGCTCATCCAATGTGTTACCGCCTGCGCTGACCACCCAACTCGGCGGCCCCGCCCAATGGTCGTCCCTGCGCCCCGAGGCGCTGCGCCTGTCGGCTGATGGCCCGATCGAAGCCACTGTCACCGCCCTGCGCTACCTCGGCTCTGGCACGCGCGTCGCGCTGACCACCAACGGTACCGAACTCGCCGCCTTTCTGCCCGCAGGCCAACCGCTGCCCGAACCCGGCACGACCGCCCGCTTCACCTTCGATCCGTCCGCCCTGCACCTGATGGCCGCCACATGACCCCCGCCATCTTCCCCGCGCGCACCATCGCCGACCGCCTGACCACCCTGTTCTGGCGCCACCCCCGCCTGCTGCTGGCCCTGATGGTCGCCCCGCCGCTGCTTTGGCTTGGCGTGATTTATCTAGGCTCGCTTGCTGCCCTGCTGCTGCAATCCTTCTACGCGATCGACGAATTTTCCGGCATGGTGAAAGAAGAGCTTACCCTTAAAACCTACGGTGAACTGTTCCGCGCCCAGAACCTAGACATCATCCTGCGCACCCTCATTATGTCTGCCGCCGTTACCCTTGCGTGTGCGGTCTTGGCCTTCCCCGTCGCCTACTACGCCGCCCGCTATGCAAAGGGCCGCTGGAAAGCCGCCTTCTACCTTGGCGTCATGCTGCCGCTGTGGTCGTCCTACCTTGTCAAGGTTTACGCGTGGAAACTGATCCTCGCCAAGGAAGGCATCCTTACATGGGCCGCCGAATCCACCGGAACGTCTTTCCTGATCAATGGCCTCCTCTCTATTCCCGGTCTCGAAGGCTCTTCCCTGTCCACTTCGCCTGCGGGTACCTTTCTGGTGTTCGTCTACATCTGGCTGCCCTACATGATCCTGCCGCTGCAAGCTTCGCTCGAACGCGTCCCCACCTCAATGCTGGAGGCGTCCGCCGACCTTGGTGCCACCCGCGCCCAGACGTTTCGCACTGTGATCCTGCCACTTGCGATGCCCGGCGTTATTGCCGGGTCCATCTTCACCTTCTCGCTGACCATGGGCGACTACATCATCCCGCAGATCATCGGCAATTCCGCCAATTTCATCGGCATGGCGGTGTATCAGTTTCAGGGTACCGCCGGAAACATCCCGCTTGCTGCGGCCTTCGCCGTGGTGCCGATCCTGATCATGCTGGTGTACCTGACGCTGGCCAAGCGCGCGGGGGCCTTCGATGCGCTCTGAGGCCTCCATCGGGTTGAAAGCCGCAGCTCTCGCCGGGCTGTTGTTTCTGCACCTGCCGATCCTGATTATTTTCCTCTATGCCTTCACGACCGAGGAACGCACCTACCAGTTCCCGCCACCGGGCCTCACCACCCAATGGTTCGCCGTTGCATGGAACCGCGCCGATATCTGGCCACCGCTGTGGCTGTCCTTGCAAGTGGCGACCATCGCCACCGCTTTGGCACTGATCCTCGGCACGCTGGTGGCGGCCGCAATGGCGCGCACAAGCTTTTTCGGGCGGGACCAATTGTCCTTGCTGATCATCCTTCCCATAGCCTTGCCCGGCGTGATCACCGGCATGTCGCTGCGGTCGGCGTTCGGGATCATGGATATCCCGTTCAGCACTTGGACGATTGTGCTCGGCCACGCCACCTTTTGCATTGTAATTGTTTACAACAACGCGGTAGCCCGTTTTCGCCGCCTGTCGGGCGGGATATTGGAGGCAAGCGCAGACCTCGGGGCGAACAGCTTCCAGACCTTCCGCCATATCCTGTTGCCCAACCTGGGATCGGCGTTGCTGGCAGGCGGAATGCTGGCCTTCGCCTTATCGTTCGACGAGGTGATCGTGACCACCTTCACCGCAGGCCAGCAAAGCACCCTGCCGATCTGGATGCTGAACGAGTTGGTCCGCCCCCGCCAACGCCCGGTCACCAACGTGGTGGCCATCATCGTCTTTGCCTGCACCTTCCTGCCCATCCTCGCCGCGTACTATCTGACCCGCGGCGGGGCAGAAACGGCGGGAGGGGGGAAATGATAAATCCCGTCAACACCATCCGAGGTGAGGTAAATTGATCTGAAACGCACTCTGCTTGCGGCTCTGCTCATGCTCGGCCCTTGCGTCGGTTTTGCAGGCCCGGCCGATGGACAGTGCGATCTGGCAAATTGCACCGATGCCTCCAGCGACGGGCGCGTTGTTGTTTCCGGTACTCGACGGGCATTTCACGAAGCAAGCTGTGTGACGTCCGGTGGCACGCCTCTGCGGGGCATCGACGCAGGCGTGCTCTAAGATGCGATCTGTTCCGGCGAAGGTGAGACCTCGACTGAACGGTATTTGCTGGCCAGCGCCCATGACGGTGGTCTAATGATCCTGCGCGAAGACGGGGCGACGATCCACGGACGTTGTGTCATGTAGGATGGGCAATCTGCCCATCTTCCCGTCGATAAAACGTGACGTCTGATTCACTCGCCCATCCGGTTGCCCATCCATCTTGCCGATCTGTGTATCGACTCCTTTTTTACGGGTTCTCTACGCGCCCTATACGGGCAAAATTCAGCTCCTCCACATGAGTACCCCCGACTCAGATGCAAATCTGAACCGGGGGGCAAAACGATGGTAAAAATCTCAGCGACGGGGCTGGTCGTCTTCTTCTTCGTCGTCCTCGCCTTGGGGCAGGTTGAAAAAGCTTTCGGCGTCCGAGAAATCGGCGGCAGCCTCTTCTTTCTCGTCCTCGCCAAACACCTCGAGCCCGGTCAGCGCACCCGGCATTTTGGGTTCGGGCGACATGCCCAGCGACTGTTCGGTCGACACCAGTTTGCGGCGCTCGTCGTCGGTCATCACCGACCCTTCCAACGCTTTCTTGCGGGCGGCGGCCTGCACGGCCGTGTCGAGTTCTGACTGGCGGCACAGTCCCAATGCCACAGGGTCGATTGGCGTTATGTTGTTGATATTCCAGTGGCTACGGCTGCGGATCGATTGGATCGTCGGCTTGGTTGTGCCAACCAGTTTGCCCACGGCCCCATCCGACAATTCCGGATGAAACTTCACCAACCACAGGATCGCGGCAGGGCGGTCCTGCCGTTTGGACAACGGGGTATAGCGCGGCCCGCGACGTTTTTCTTCGCCCACGGCGGCGGCGTTGAATTTCAGCTTCAGCTTGTACAGCGGGTCTTTCTGACCCTTCTCGATCTCACCATCATCAAGCTGATTATTTCCAACGGGATCAAAGCCTTTGACCCCGGTGGCCACATCGCCATCGGCAATGCCCTGCACTTCCAACTCATGCATCCCGCAGAATTCGGCGACCTGACGGAAGGTCAGCGTGGTGTTGTCCACCAGCCAAACGGCAGTCGCTTTGGCCATCAAGGGCTTCGACATCGGATCTCTCCTTTACAAATCTCTCCCGCGCCGGGAAAACGGCTGCGACCGTGGGTCGCGACTTCCAAGTTTTCGGAAATTGGTGCCCGTATACTGCGAATTCAGGGCAAGGGAAAGCGGAAATGCGGCTGATATCATGGGTTATGATAGCGATCCTGCTGGCCTTTCCCGCACGGGCGGAAGGCGAAAAAGCGGGCGATTTTGACTATTACGTCATGTCGCTGTCGTGGTCTGCAGGCTGGTGTGCCGCCACTGGCGATGCCCGCCGCGACCCCCAATGTGAGGCTGGGCGGGGGCTTACGTTTGTGCTGCACGGGCTGTGGCCGCAGGATGAGGCGGGATATCCGTCCTACTGCCGCACTGGCCAGCGCGATCCGTCGCGGGGCGAATCCGGCGCAATGGCCGACATCATGGGCGGGGCAGGCCTGGCCTTTTATCAATGGAAAAAGCATGGGCGCTGTTCGGGGTTATCGGCGGTAGATTATTACAGTCTGGGGCGGCAAGCCTATGAAAAGATTGTCATCCCGCCGGTCTTTGCCAAAATGTCGAAGACGCTGAAAGTGCCCGCATCAGTGATTGAGGGCGCGTTTCTGGAAAGCAATCCGGGCCTCGCGCGCGACCAGATCACCGTCACATGCAGCGATGGGGCTATTCAGGAAGTGCGGGTTTGCATGACCCCTGATCTGTCGCCACGACGGTGCGGTGACGATGTCATCCGCGATTGCACCCTGAAAGACGCGGTGCTGGAAGCAGTGAGATAAGGTGGCGGGGCCGGAAATTGCTATGCGTTTCATATCGAGGGAAGATCGAGAAAAATAGCTGTTGTCGCAAAGATCGGCCCCGGATCGGTCTGGGGAACCATCCGGGAAAGGTTTGGATCGAAGACCCGACCCCGCCTGATCCTGTTATAGCAGACCCGGGTTTCACTTGCGCGTGAAGAAACCGTTAATATCTGACGTAGCGTCAATTTGTTGCTGATCAGGCCTCAACTTTCAGGACTATCTTCCCGATATGGCCACCATCTTCGATCCGCGCATGCGCGGCGGCAGCATCGACCAGTGGGTATTCGCTGTCAAACACCACCTTCACCGCCCCCCGTGCCACCATCGGCCAGACATGGGTTGCCACCTCGGCCCGGATGCGAGATTTCGCAAGGTCGGATTGTGGGCGCAGGGTTGATCCGGTGATGGTCAGGCGGCGCATCATCACTTCGGCAAAATTCAGCTCTATCTTAGGGCCTTGCAAAAAGGCAATCTGCACCAGCCGTCCTTCCGTCGCCAAAGCCTTGATGTTGCGCGGCAAATAGCTGCCACCCACCATGTCGAGGATCAGTTGCGCGCCACCTTCATCGTGCATCATCGTCACATAATCGCCGGTGTGGTAGTTCAGTGCCTTTTCTGCGCCAAGGCCCAGACAGACCTCGCATTTGTCGTCTGACCCGGCGGTGGTGAAGACCCGCGCACCCATGGCACGGGCGATCTGGATGGCCGTTGTGCCGATTCCAGAGGTGCCGCCATGGACCAGGAACCGTTCTCCCGGCTTCAGGCCGCCGCGCATCACCATGTTGGACCAGACAGTGAAACAGGTTTCCGGCAAGCAGGCCGCATCGCGCATCGACACGCCTTCCGGGATGGGCAGCGCGTGGGATTCGTGGGTAGCCACATATTCGGCGTAGCCCCCGCCCGGCAGCAAGGCGCAGACCTTGTCGCCCAGATTCCAAAGCGTTACGCCCGGCCCGATTTCCACCACGGTGCCCGAACATTCCAACCCCGGCAAAGGCGAGGCAGACGGAGGCGGCGCATATGCCCCGGCGCGTTGAAGCGCATCGGGGCGGTTCACGCCCGCATAGGCGACGCGGATGATGATCTGCCCATGGGCTGGCACTGGCACAGCCACCGATACAGGTTGCAAGACCTGCGGCCCGCCGGGGGCGGTAATTTCAACAGCGGTCATCATGTGGGATTGGGTCATGCGCGGCCTCTTATCGGAAACGGTCCATTGCCTTGCCGGGCAGATCGTCTGGCACCGATGGCTTGCGTATCTTGTCCATCAGCTTTGTCGGACCTGCAAGGATCGCTTTGGCCAAGGGATTATTTTTCAGCGCCGATTTAAGCTTTTCAATCTGCATCACGCCGTCAATGCGGCGGTCCAGAAAGTCCCATGTCGCTTGGTTGCCCGGGCTGTCATCACCCAGCCAATACAGCACGGTGGACCCATAAACCGCAGAAAGCGTGGCGCGTTTGGTGTACCAGTTGACGTCTGTCGAAGTATCGCCAAGGGCCTTCCAAATGGCATCGGCGGTGCCCCAGATGGCCTTTGCGCCCTCGGCCGCGTGCTGCGGCAAAGCAAACAGGGTGGTGCCCCGGCGCACAGCCTCACGGTCTTCCACCACCTCCAGCCGGGCACGAACGGCCGCGCCAACGCGGTCGCGAAAGCGCAGGGAGGTCAGGTCCATCGCGGCCAGCCTGTCCACCATCAGCCCGTCGCCCATCCGGTGATAGGCCAATGCGAGGTCCACACCCCCCCGGGGGAACAGCGCGCGGGCCAAGGCATCGGCTACGCCCGAATCGGTGATGGCAGCTTTCAGGGTGGCCTCAGACCAGCCGTCAAACGGCACATGTGCCAGTGCGGCCTGCAAAATCCGCGCTTGCGCGGTGGCAGTGGTGTAGGTTTCGTCCATCAGACACTCCATCATGGCGTCGGTTTGGGGCGATGGTAGACAAGCCCCGATGGCTTTGTTATAGCGCGCCTTGCCTGCACATACAGTGCAACTCAAACTTAGAAAGGTGGTGAAAACCACATGCAGGTCAGCGTCCGTGACAACAACGTCGAGCAAGCCCTTCGGGCCCTCAAGAAAAAGCTCCAGCGCGAAGGCGTGTTCCGCGAAATGAAGCTCAAGCAGCATTTCGAGAAACCCTCCGTCAAAAAAGCGCGCGAGCAAGCCGAAGCAGTACGCCGTGCGCGCAAACTCGCGCGCAAAAAGCTACAGCGTGAAGGCGGTCTCTGAGGGT
>JANNNF010000374.1:0-16960 GCA_031398405.1 Rhodobacterales bacterium
CGCGATCCGCACTGCCCCGCCATCCAGTGTCTGTACAGTTGAACTGACCCGCAAGGTCGATGCCGTAACCCAGCCTCCGGACGTCTCCACCAGCGTGGCGGCGGTCAGGCCAGTCAGAGTGGGCGGCAAGGGGGCGGTGGCGACGGGGGTGGCGGTGTGCTTGGTGAAATCGCGCAGGAACATGGGGAACTTCCTTTGTTGTGGCTGTGTTACGGGGCTTTGTGGCGGTCACCTTGACCTTGCGCCCCATTAGCACCCGGATTTTGCCATTTTTATGCCTTGTCTGCGGCACTCAGGCGGCATTCGTGCGCGGCTGGAAACAACGGATGCGGGCTGCCACGGGTGTTGCCAAAACGACCAAGCGTTAGGCGTTTATTAAGGAATAATCCGTGCAAATACAATGGCTTGAGTCTGGGTTTTGCCGCTGATTCGCCGTAATGGCGTTCAGGCCACGCGACGGGCCCGGGTCAGAGTATAAACGCCCGACGCCACGATCAGCGCGGAACCGATCAGGGTGGCCATATCCGGTGTCTCGCCAAACACCAGCACCGCAAACACCATTGCAAACACCAGCCTTGTATAGCGGAAGGGGGTCACCACCGACATCTCGCCAGTACGCATCGCCGAGGTAAGGGCGTGATACGCCGCAATCGCAAACACGGCGGTGGCCGCAACCAACGCAGCCGTGCGCAGGTCCGGCACCGCAGCCCCGCCCGTTACGCCCAGTATGATCACCCCGGCCAAGGTCAGCATCGCAAACCCCGCCACCCCAAGCTGACGATTGGACAGCACCGCTGGGGCGGCGCGGGTGGCAAGATCGCGCCCCGCAAAACCGATCATCCCCGCCACCGCCAGAAGGGACATCACGTCAAACCCCGCAAGGCCGGGACGCAAGATCACCAGCACCCCCACAAATCCCACCAGCACCGCAGCCCACCGCCGCCAATCCACCACCTCGCCAAACAGCAGCGCGGCAGCAGCCACCACGAGCAGCGGGGTGGCCTGCAGGATAGCCGATGTGGTGGACAGGGGCGTCAGGGCAATGGCCAGCGAATAGAACAGCCGCCCCGCCACCTCAAACCCTGACCGAATCAACAGGGGGCGGTGCAACATGGCCGGGTGCAGCGCGGGCTCGCCCACTCGCCGGGCCATCAGGCCAAACACGACCGTGCCAATCGCCCCCACAATCAGGATGATCTGACCCAAGGGCAGGCTTTGCGACGCGGCCTTCAGAAACATGTCCTCAACCGCAAAGCCCGCCATTGCGACCACCATAAAGGCGGCCCCGCGCAGATTTGGGGTCATGCGCGGCACAAGGGGTGCACGGTGACGGGGATCACAACAGCCCGGCGTGCTGCATCGCGGCCTTGATGCGGGCCTTGGTGCCATCGGTCAGACCCACCAACGGCAAACGCACCTCGGCATCACAAAGCCCCAGCAAAGACAGTCCATATTTCGCACCCGCCAGCCCCGGTTCAATAAAGATCGCCTCGTGCAGCGGCATCAGACGGTCTTGGTATTCCAGCGCCAGTGCATAATCGCCCGCCAGCGTTGCCGCCTGAAACGCCGCGCACAGGCGCGGGGCGACGTTGGCGGTCACGGAAATGCAGCCAACCCCGCCATGTGCGTTGAACCCCAGTGCCGTGGCATCCTCGCCCGACAACTGGATGAAATCCGCCCCGCAGGTCATGCGCTGCATCGACACACGCTCGATCTTGCCCGTTGCGTCCTTGACCCCGATGATGCGCGGCAGTCTTGCCAATTCGCCCATGGTGTCCGGCGACATATCCACCACCGACCGGCCCGGAATGTTGTAGATCACAATCGGCAAGGCGCAGCAGTCATGCAGGGCGGTGAAATGCGCGACCAGCCCGGCTTGGGTCGGCTTGTTGTAATAAGGCGTCACCACCAAGGCTGCATCTGCCCCCACACGTTCGGCGTGGCGGATCAGACGAATCCCCTCCGCGGTGTTGTTCGATCCGGCCCCCGCAATCACGGGCACCCGGCCTGCGGCGAAGGACACAACAGCTTCAACCACCTGTTCATGTTCTTCATGTGTCAGGGTCGGGCTTTCGCCCGTGGTGCCCACAGGCACCAACCCGGTGGACCCTTCCGAGATGTGCCAATCCACCAACGCGCGCAGGGTGTCCAGATCAACCGCGCCCTGTTTGAACGGCGTGACCAGAGCAGGAATGGACCCTTTGATCATGGCACGCGTCTCCGTTCTTGGGGGCTATGAATCGCCCGTTGCAATCGTGGCCCTACCTAGCGACGTCGCAAGCGGTTGCCAAGCCATCAGGGTGCACCCGGTACAGAACTGGGACCAGCGGTTTGCATGATACTCTGACAAATGTCATGCCTTGGCAGCACGACGGCCATATTTTACATAATATGGCCGCAGGTCCAAAAGGCGCAAGAACAGGCGATCAGCCTGACCGCGCAGATTACGCCAGATAACCCAGTATGCGACAAGTGGTGAGCGGGGGGGGATTCGAACCCCCGACCCCATGATTAAAAGTCACGTGCTCTAACCAACTGAGCTACCCGCCCTCACCATGTCGCGTACAGCCCGGAGGCTATACTCTGTCATTCGCCCAATCCCTTTGGCGGGTCAAGACCTTACGACTTTTAGGGAAAATCCTTCAAAGTCGGCGGCTATGCCACCAAGCGTCGGGTTACGACTGGGCCGCTGATTAGGCAGTTGGGCAGCGGGGGTCAAGGGCTAAAAGTGCGGCACTGGCAAAATCGAACGCGGGGGGATATATCGCCCGCCATGACACAGGACCAAAACCCGGCAGGCTTGCCGTTCATGAAAATGCACGGCGCAGGCAATGATTTCGTGGTGATCGACTCGCGCGGACGTCGGGCGGTCACGACGCCCGCCTTGGCGCGCGCCTTGGGCGACCGCAACCGAGGCGTCGGGTTTGACCAACTGGCAGAAATCAGGGATGACGCCACCGCCGATTTCGCGCTGGATTTCTGGAACAGCGATGGCACACAGGCGCAAGCCTGCGGCAACGCCACCCGCTGTGTGTGCGATTACATCATGGCTGATCTGAACCGCACGGAGCTGACCCTGACGACCCTGCGCGGCACCCTTGCAGCCCGCCGTCTGGCCGATGGCCGGGTGGAGGTGAACATGGGGCATCCGCAGCTAGACTGGGCAGCGGTGCCGCTGTTGCACGCGGTCGATACGCTGCACGTGCCGCTGCCGGGCGATCCGGTGGCGGTATCCATGGGCAACCCGCACTGCGTGTTCTTTGTGCCCGACGCAGAGGCCGTTGATCTGGCTGGGCAGGGGGCGCAGGTGGAAACCGACCCCCTCTATCCGCAGAAGACCAATGTGGAATATGCCAGCCTGACGGCCCCGAACCATCTGCGCATGCGGGTGTGGGAACGCGGCACTGGCATCACGCTGGCCTGCGGATCGGGGGCCTGTGCCACCGCCGTCGCCGCGCATCTGCGCGGGCTCACGGGCCGTCAGGTGACGCTGACGCTGGATGGCGGTGAGTTGCAGGTGGACTGGCGCGCCGATGGCGTCTGGCTGACCGGCCCCACCGCCCATGTGTTCAGTGCCTCCCTGACGCCCGACTTTCTGGCCGCCCATCCATGACTGCGCCGATCTTTTCCAACCACGGCTGCCGCCTGAACGCCTATGAGGCCGAGGCGATGAAGGATCTGGCGCAGGCTGCTGGCCTGACCAACGCGGTGATCGTGAACACCTGTGCGGTCACGGCAGAGGCTGTGCGCAAAGCCAAGCAAGACATCCGCCGCCTCGCCCGCGAAAATCCGGGCGCGCAAGTGATTGTCACAGGCTGTGCAGCACAAACCGAACCCGAAACCTTCGCCGCGATGCCCGAAGTTGCCCGCGTCATCGGCAACCATGAAAAGATGCAGCCCGCCACCTGGGGGGCAATGGCACCGGACCTGATCGGCGTCACCGAAAAGGTGCAGGTCGATGACATCATGTCAGTGCGCGAAACCGCTGGTCACCTGATTGACGGTTTCGGTCGCCACCGCGCCTATGTTCAGGTGCAGAACGGCTGTAACCATCGCTGCACCTTTTGCATTATCCCTTACGGGCGCGGCAACTCGCGCTCGGTGCCAGCGGGCGTGGTGGTCGATCAGATCAAGCGGCTGGTGGACCGTGGCTTCCACGAGGTGGTGCTGACCGGGGTGGACCTCACATCGTGGGGCGCAGACCTGCCCTCGACCCCCCGGCTCGGCGATCTGGTCATGCGCATCCTGCGGCTGGTGCCAGACCTTGCGCGCCTGCGGATCAGTTCAATTGATTCCATAGAGGCCGACCCCGCCCTGATGGGCGCTATCGCCACTGAACCCCGCCTGATGCCGCACCTGCATCTCAGCCTTCAGGCAGGCGACGACATGATCCTGAAACGGATGAAGCGCCGCCATCTGCGCGATGACGCCATCCGCTTTTGCGAAGACGCGAGGGCCTTGCGACCCGACATGGTATTCGGTGCCGATATCATCGCAGGCTTCCCGACCGAAACCGACGCGATGTTCGAAAATTCGGTCCGTCTTGTGCAAGACTGCGGGCTCACATTCCTGCACGTGTTCCCGTTCAGCCCCCGCAAAGGCACCCCTGCGGCACGGATGCCGCAACTGACCGGCCCGGTCATCAAAGCCCGCGCCGCTGCCTTGCGCGCGGCGGGTCAGGTGGCGCTGACGGCACATCTGGAGGGCCAGGTGGGTCGCATGCACCCCGTGCTGATGGAAGGTCCCCGCATCGGCCGCACGGCGCAATTCACCGAGGTGGATTTTACGGCCGATCAGCCCGAAGGGCAGATTGTGACAGCCCGCATTTCCGGCCATGGTGCGACAAGGCTGCAATCCGCAATGTAGATACGGATCCTCTGCGACATTTCTACAGGACAATTGCTCATTATTGACTGCGATTCTGGTGGGGTAGGCCAAAATCCTTCGAAGGATTTTGCAATTTTCTTTGAAGAAAATTGGCGCTCAAATCATCCGGATCACATCCTTGCCCACCGCCAGCACATAGCCGCGACGGGCGATCGTCTTGACCAACAACTCGCTGACCAACTGGTTGCCAAGCGTGTCGCGCAGCCGTTTGATCCGGGTGGCTCCAGCCGCCTCGTCGCAATCCACCTCGTTTCGGCCCGAAATCACCGCCTCAATCTGTGCGCCCGTCAGCACTTCATCATCCATCCGAGCTTCGGCCAGCACGGACAAGGTTTCCAGTGCCGCTTCAGTCAGCGCAAACTCCAGATCATTGATATAAACCGCCCGCGCCTCTCGGCTGATCATCAGGGTCGCTACCTGGATCCCCGACCGTTGAATGGCCGAGATCCGTCGGTTCAGGGCAATGATTGTGACCAGAAACACCAGTGCCGCCACCAGCAAAGCGGTCGAAAACACCAGCAGCACAAAGATGACAGACCGATAGCTGATCAGCACCTCGGAAAACGAAGTGCCTGATTGTGCCAGTATTTCCAACAACTTGATTTCCGCCCCGGTGCGCAGATCATCGTTCTCAACGAAAATCTGCTCTACCCGCGCGTTAAAGGCGTTGGCATCAGGCAGGTTCAGAAACAAAAACAGCGCAGCCCCGAGCAAGATCACCACAATTGCGGTAATCCCACCCGCCACCACCCGGTTGCCGTTGCGCAAACTCTCAGTAGCGGAGGAAATAAGCTCCGGCACTCGGCTTCCTTTCATCAAGACCCTCGGGGCCGAAGGTGGACAAAACGGTCAGCAAGGTCCAGCCATCGCTGGCCAGGCGCGGGGCCAATTCGTCTCTCGCGGCCCCCCGGCTGCACCCTGCATCCGACACCTGCGCCACACCATAGTGCAGCCGCAAGGGGGCGTCCTGTTTGGCTTTGTAATCGGCATAACATTCCGCTGAGGCTGGGCTGGCAAGTGCCAGCGACAGCGCCGCCACGGTTAGGATGGGTTTCATTTTCTTGGCTCCGGCAAGGAACAGGCTCGATGCAGGTAACATGCGCGCAGACGGACTGATATTCAATAACAACAGAGGTTTCGCCCGCATGTTATCGCCTAGCAGCCCGGGGTTATTGCTTGTCGGGGCAAAGAAACCCGAGGCTTGGCGCATCAAGACACCCCCAACCGACAGGAGGCCCAGATGACCAAGCTACATTCCCAGACCCTCGCCGAAACGGGCTTTGCATCCCGTGTCCCTGCGCCCAAATCCATGAAGCGGCTTGCCAACATGATCACGGCGGGCGCGATTGCCGTGTCATTGCTGCTGGCCTCTGCCGTTCCAGTGCGGGCGGCAGGGCGCGATGACCTGGCCAAAGCGCTGATTGCCGCCATTGTCATCGGGGCCTTGCTCAACTCGGCAAAGAAAAGTCATGCCGATCCGGCCCCCGCGCCGCAACCCGTGCAGCGCCCGCGCCTGCCAGATGTCTGCGCTATTGATATCGACAGCCAGCGGCGTGTGTTTTCCGGTAATTGCCTGCAGCGTGAAGGCTTTGACCACAACCTGCCACAACGCTGCGCATCCGAGGCCCGGATTTATGGCCGACCAGACCGGATCTTTGGCGCAGATTGTCTGCGCGGGGCCGGATTTCGGGTCTCAGGCCGTTAAGGCCGACCCGATCAGGCTGGGGTGCCCTTTCCCAGCCCACCTGCGGGGGAGGAGGGTGAGCAGCTCCTCCCTCTTTTTCTTTGACGTAGACTGCGGTAACAGCGGCCATGCTCCGCACCTCCCCAGATTTCAGCTACGAAGCCGCAGCCCTTGGCACCAGTGCCACGTACATCGTGGGCGTTGATGAGGTTGGCCGTGGCCCGCTTGCCGGCCCCGTCACCGCCGCCGCCGTGCGACTGGACCCTGCCTGTATCCCACAGGGCTTGGGCGACAGCAAAACCCTGTCTTTTGCCACCCGCGAGCGGCTTTACACTGAACTTATGGCCTGCGCACAAGTCAGCATCGCCCACGCGACGGTCGAAGAAATCGACGCATTGAACATCCTGCGTGCGAGCCACCTTGCCATGACCCGCGCCATCAGCGCACTTCCCGCTGACTACGCGCTGATTGACGGCAGCCTGATGCCCCGCGACATGCCCTGCGCGGGCCTGTCCATCATCAAGGGCGATGCCAAATCCCTGTCCATCGCCGCGGCGTCGATCGTGGCGAAAGTGGCGCGCGATCGTATCATGGTGGATTTGGCGCAACAGCACCCCGGTTATGGGTGGGAATCAAACGCAGGCTACCCCACGGCCGTGCATCTCGCGGCGCTTCTAAATCTTGGTGTGACCGCTTGGCATAGGCGTTCGTTCCGGCCGGTACACAACATCTTGTATCAAGATAAATCTATAACCCCTTGATTCAATAAAGAATTTGACTGCGAATCACTTGTGACTCATCCTGCATCACAACAACGGCATCAACGAATAGCCGGGGACAGAGGCAGATATGGCGACCAGAACAGCTTCGGCCAAACCAGTTGCGGCCACCACAACGGATGTCCATCTTCCGTTGAACCAAATCCTCGATGGCGACTGTGTGCAGCGGATGAACGCCCTGCCTGCTGGTTCCATCGACCTGATTTTCGCCGACCCCCCCTATAATCTGCAACTGAAGGGCAGCCTGCACCGGCCTGACAACAGCCTTGTCGATGCGGTGGATGATCACTGGGACCAGTTCGCGAGTTTTGCCACATATGACGCCTTCACCCGTGATTGGCTGGCGGCCGCCAAGCGGTTGCTAAAGCCAAACGGGGCGATCTGGGTGATCGGCAGCTATCACAACATCTTTCGGGTCGGGGCGGTGTTGCAGGATCAGGGCTATTGGATGCTGAACGACGTGATCTGGCGCAAGTCGAACCCGATGCCAAATTTCAAGGGCAAGCGTTTGACCAACGCACATGAAACCCTGATCTGGGCCAGTCGGGACCAGTCCTCGAAGTACACCTTCAACTATGAGGCGCTGAAGGCGCTGAATGATGGCATCCAGATGAGGTCAGACTGGGTGCTGCCCATCTGCACCGGGCATGAACGCATCAAGGACGCCAATGGCGACAAGGCGCATCCAACTCAGAAACCGGAAAGCCTGCTGCACCGCTTGCTGGTGGCGACCACCAACCCCGGCGATGTGGTGCTGGACCCGTTCTTTGGCACCGGCACCACCGGCGCTGTGGCCAAGATGCTGGGCCGCGATTTCATCGGGATTGAACGTGAGGAGGCTTACCGCACCGTCGCCGCTGACCGTATTGCAAGGGTGCGCCGTTTTGATGCCAGTGCCTTGGAAACCACCGGGTCGAAACGCGCCGAACCCCGTGTCCCATTCGGCCAAGTGGTGGAACGCGGGATGCTGCGCCCGGGAGAGGAATTGTTTTCCATCGGCAACCGATTTATGGCCAAGGTCCGTGCCGATGGCACGCTGATCGGCAATGATGTGAAGGGGTCTATCCATCAGGTAGGGGCCGCGCTCGAAGGCGCGCCATCTTGCAACGGCTGGACCTACTGGCACTTCAAACGTGACGGCAAGATGGTTCCGATCGACCTTCTTCGCCAACAAATACGGGCCGAGATGGAGGCAGACCAGATCCGCCCGAACTGACCCCGTTCCCGAGACAGGGTTCCAAGACGCCTGTGCCATGGTCCGCCCATGGTGCCACTTGCCCCGCCATGCTTACATGGCGGGGTTTTTTCGCGCATTCGGGGATGCGCGATCCGCTAGCGGCTTTGGCTTTGGCCTTAGGGGTGCCGTGCTCCTGCGTGCCCAAATCGGTTGCAATCCGTATCACTCAACTGCCGGGTAGGGGTGCCCGACCGGCATCAGATGAAGGGTCCGTCTGTCGCGTTTGTCCCTGTACCGCACCAGTCTCGCAGGCAACCTGATCTGCAGAGGGAATGGTTTTGAGTTAAGTCGTCACATCGTCCTCCTGTCGCCCATGGGGCGGGTTTGACCGGCGCGCGGATACAAAGCCGGGGGAGGAAAACGAGTGTCACAAAAACGCGTAGGTGGGATAATCGGTCGGAAGAACCAAGCCGAACGCTGATTTCCGTCTTATTTCATCATTCAAGGGATTTTAAGTGGTGGCGAGGGGGGGACTCGAACCCCCGACCCCGTGATTATGAGTCACGTGCTCTAACCAGCTGAGCTACCTAGCCATTGAGGCGGGGGAATAGGCAAGGTGCCGGGGGGCGTCAAGGGCTAATCGTGCTGTGGGTGTCAGTCTGCGGTCTCGCGGGCTACGCGGGGGCGGCCTGAGGCTGTCGCGGTGATCGTGGCCTCGATGAACATCACCCGGCCTTCAATCTCGGCCTCACGGATATCGCGGGTTACGGTCAGGCGCAGATCAACCGCCCCGGCGGCACGGGCGCGGGTAGACGCGTCGTGGATCATCGCCGCTTCCATCGCCGCCAAAGCCATGTCGCGGCTGGGGTAATGCTGCAAACCAGTGGCGAGGTGGGCGGTAAACTTGCCTTCACTGGGGCTGGAGACGATGCCCGTCGCCCGCTGGCTGACCTGGCCTGCCACCGCGCCAATGGCGTTGGCGACGCCTGCGTGTTCGGGTAGGATCATGTCGCAGCCCAACCGCGCACCAACCGCACCATAGTAGGTGGGCGCGGACGCCCCAAGCCCGATCACCGGCACGCCAAGGCGGGCGGTCAGCTGGATCACACCCCTGTGGTGGTCCAACCCCGCCACGGTCAGGCGGTGGCGGGCGAGGGTTTCGGGGGTATCCGCCGCGAAAGCCGGGTCTTCGCCGTACGCGGCCTCCAGCAGGCAATCCACCGTTTGTGCGGTCAACTGGTCGATGATCGCCGTGGCAAGACGGGCGGCATCAGGAGCAAAGCGGTCGCCCGCCCCGGTGCGACGTCGGGCGAGCTGGGCGACGGCCTTTTGCGCGGCCGCTGCATCCCACCCGGTCTGGCGGCCCAGCACATGGGCGGCGTCGGATGGTGTCACACCGCAAATCATCACCAGTCCACGCGCCACCAGCCGTTCCAGCGCTGCAACCTCGAGCCGCGAGGTCAGCGCGACAGACATCTGCATCGGGGCGGTGATGCGGGCCAGCACGGCGGATTCGCGCGCGGTGAGCCCACCCAGCTGACCACCCTGCGCGGTCATGGGAATGACAAAGCGCCCGTCCTGCTCGCTGACCGCATCAGCAGACAGCCAACGGTCCAGCGCGGCATGGACGATGGCCCCATGATCCACCGCCAGCAGCGACACCGGCATCAGGCGGCGAGGGCCAAGGCGCAGGCCGCCGATGAGGCCGGTTGTCACCAGATGCACCTCTGAATCGCCGCCCAATCCGGTGGTACGCATCGCCACGGCCTCGACCATCGTGCGAAAACCGCCGACTCGGGCCCCCATCGGATCAATCTCAGGCAAGCCGTCTTTCAGCAGGGCAATGTCGGTGGTGGTGCCGCCGATATCTGACACCAGCGCATCTTGCGCCCCCGTCAGCCACCGCGCACCGACGATGCTGGCGGCGGGGCCAGACAGGATGGTCTCGATCGGCCTTTCGCGCGCCATCGCGGCAGAGATCAGCGCGCCGTCGCCGCGAACAACCATCAAGGGTGCGGCGATGCCGATGGTGGCCAGATGTCGTTCGCAAGCCGCGACCAGCCGGTCAATCATCCCGATCAGGCGGGCATTCAGCACTGCCGTCAGCGCCCGCTTCGGTCCATTCAACTGGGCCGACAACTCATGCGAACAGGTGACGGGGCGCGCAGTCACGCGGCGTATAATATCGCGTGCGGCCACTTCATGTGCTGCATTTCGTGTGGCGAAACGGGCGGCGACGGCAAAACCCATCACCTGATCGCCAAGGCCCGCCACCGCTTGTTCCAACGCGGTCAGATCGAGCGGAGTAGTCTCGGCCCCTGCATGGCTGTGCCCGCCGGGCAGGAGGATCACCGGGTCGCCGTTCAGGGCGTCAGAAAGGCCCCCCCGCGCAAGATCTGCCTCGTCAAACCCGATGAAGATCAGGGCAACACGCCCCCCTTGCCCTTCGACCAGCGCATTGGTGGCAAGGGTGGTGGACAGCGACACCAAGGCCACCTCGTCTGCCGATACCCCCGCCGCTGCAAGGGCCGCATCCACCGCCTGCCCAATGCCAACCGCCAGATCGTGGCGCGAGGTCAAGGCCTTTGCCTTGCCAACCACACGAGTCGCGGCCTCATCCAGGATCACCGCATCAGTATAGGTGCCACCAGTATCGACGCCCAGAAAATAGGCCATGGGTAAAGGGTTCCGTTCTTGTCTGTCTGCGTGGCCTTTGCTGCACTGTGGCTGCGGGTTTGGCAAGATCAGCCGGTCAGATTGGCCCTGCCGACTTGATCAGCGCCCTACGCGTGACAACAGGCCGGATACGTCTGCGATGCGCCGGGGCGATTTTCAGTGCGGCGCGGTATTTGGCCACGGTGCGGCGGGCAACCTCGGCACTGTCATTGCTTAGCGCTTTTGCAAGTGCGTCGTCCGACAAGGGGGCGCTGCGGTCCTCGGCTGCGATCAGCCGCGCCAACGCATCGCGCAAGGCCCCTGCGGCCTTGCCATCCTCGCCGCCCACGCGGCCTGTGAACAGAGCGCGCAGCCACCAGGTGCCGCGTGGTGTGTCCACCGCGACCCCGGCCACCATACGGCTGATGGTGCTTTGGTTCAGGCGCAGCACATGGGCGACATCGGCCATGGTCATCGGCACCAAGGCCCCGGGACCATCCTCCAGCGCCGCCGTCTGGCGAAGCAATACCTCGCCTCCGACCTGCAACAGTGTGGCATTACGACCTTCCACCAGCCGCATCAGAGCGCGGGCCTCGGCCCGCCGGGGGCCTTTGTCAGGGGCCAGCCGCAGGGTCGGCAGCGCCCCGCTGTTCAGCGCGATCTGCCAGCCTTCGGGGCCCTTGGTGGCCACCAGATCAGGTTCGCGCACCGGGGCTGCCATCGGTTCAAACTGCGCGCCAGGTTTGGGGTCAAAGCCGCGCAGAGTGCGCAAGCAGGCTGTGACCTGCGCTTCGGTCAGGCGCAATTGTTGCGCGATGCGGGCAGGATCACCCGCCGCAAGCATGGCCAGATTGTCGATCATCCGCGCCAATGGGGCGGTCAGCAGGTCTGCCTCAACCGCTTGAAGCCTCAGGCAATCCGCCAGATTGCGAGCAAAGAGACCGGGTGGATCAAACTGTTGCAGGCGGGCCAGCACGGCCTCGGCCTGAGCGGTGGACTGCCCTGCGCTGGTGGCGATGGACTGTACTGCGTGGCCCAGCCATCCCGACGGTTCCAACGCATCGGCAAAGGCCAATGCCAGCGCCCTGTCGGGCGGGGTCAGGGTCAGCGCGTCGATCTGCGCCATGACATGGGCGATCAGACTGGGTCCGGCACTGGCGACGGCCTCTACGTTACGCCCGTCGCCCCCCAGTGCTTCGGTCCAGCGGGGCAGCCAGTCGGTCGGGGTGGCGCGGTCCAGCACCAGTTGCGGGTTGTCAGCGGCCTGTTCCTCCAGATACCGGGTCAGCCCCGCCGCATCTGTGCGCAAGATCTGGATCGAGGCCACAAGCCCTATGTTCAGCGCAAGCCGTTGAGTCTGCGAGATTGTAATACGCGGGCGAGATTTCATCGGGACTGACCTATGGGGCAGGGTTCAGTCTGGCCTCGCGGCCTAGCACCCGTCAAGCAACTGTGAAGGTCAGCTGTGCGCAGAGGTTTTGTGCCCGAGGTTTTCGGACTTTAACGCCCGGCACAATCCGCCTCCGTACCCTTGCCCTCCCCAAGCGTCCGTGGTGACATGCCCCACCCGCATTGAGAGGCCCGATGCTGCACCTTCGCCCCGCTTTGCCTGACGATGCTCCCCTGTTGCACGCCATCACCCGGGCGGCCTATGCTGTCTGGGTGCCGGTGATAGGGCGGGAACCGCTGCCCATGCTGGCTGATCCTGCGGCTGCCATCTGCGATCACCGGGTGGTTGTCGCCATGCAGGGCGATTACGCGGTGGGGCTGATCGAAATGATCCCGCAGCCCGACCATTTGTGGATCGAGAATGTGGCCGTCCTGCCCGAAGCACAGGGTCAGGGCGTGGGGCGCGCGCTGTTGCGCCATGCCGAGGATGTGGCGCGGGGCTTGGGCGTGCCACAGGTGCGCTTGCTGACCAACGGGGCTTTTGCGGCCAATCTGGCGATGTATGACCGGGCGGGGTTCAAGATGGACCGGACCGAGCCGTTCCGCGGCGGCACCACCGTCTATCTGACCAAACTGGTGTAAGGCCACACCCCGCCGACGCATCCCGTGCGCCCTCGCCTTCGTAGAGTTGTGCGGCTAGGGTCGCGCCCGCAACCAAAGGTCCGATCCCCGCATGATGCACGCCCCTCCTTTGCCGCTCGTCCGTGATCTGGTGCTGATCGGCGGCGGCCATGCCCATGCTCTGGTGCTGCGGCAGTGGGCGATGGACCCGTTGCCCGGCGCGCGGGTGACGCTGATCAACCCCGGCCCCGTCGCGCCCTATACCGGGATGTTGCCGGGCCATATCGCCGGGCACTATGCCCGCGACGATCTGATGATCGACCTTGTGCGCCTGGCCCGCTTCGCCGGGGCACGGGTGATCCTTGACCGAGCCGTGGGGATTGACAGGGCGGTGGGCACCGTGTTGCTGCAGGACCGGGGCGCGCTGCGTTATGACGTGGCGTCGATTGATATTGGCATCGGCTCTGGCCTGCCCGATGTGCCGGGAATGGCGGATCATGCGGTGGCCGCCAAACCGCTGGGGCGGTATGCCATGGCGTGGGAGGCTTTTGTCGCCAAGGGCTTGGCCTTTCCGCGTGTGGTGATCATTGGCGCAGGGGTCGGCGGGGTGGAACTCGCGCTGGCCTCGGCGCATAGGCTGCGCGTCGCGGGGGCAAAGGCACAGATCACCGTGGTGGACCGAGGCACCGTCGCCTTGCCGGGGGTAGGGCGTGGGGCGCGGGCGGCGCTGTTGCGGCAGGCCGCAGGCATGGGGGTGCGCATAGTCACCGCAGCCGCCCCCGTATCGGTGGCAGCGGACGCGGTGGTGTTGTCAAGCGGAGAGGTGCTGGGGTCGGACTTCACCCTGTCAGTGGCAGGCGCGCAGCCGCAGGAGTGGCTCGCGGATACCGGGCTAGAGTTGCATAAGGGGTTTGTGACCGTCAGCCCCACCCTGCAAACCTCGGACCCTGCAATTTTTGCGGCAGGCGACGCCGCCCATATGGCCTATGCGCCGCGCCCCAAGGCTGGCGTTTTTGCGGTGCGCCAAGCCCCGGTCCTGCACCACAACCTGCGCGCGGCTTTATCCGGTGGGGCGATGCGGCGGTATAGGCCACAGCGCGATTACCTCAAGCTGATCTCGACCGGTGCCAAGGGCGCTGTGGCCGACAAGTTCGGTCTGCGGCTTGGCGGCGGCTGGCTATGGGGGGTGAAAGACCGGATCGACCGGGCGTTCATGGCGAAGTTTTTCGACTACCCGGCGATGAAGATGCCAGCTCTGCCCGCTGAGACAGCGCTTGGGCTGATCGCAGCCATGGGCAACAAACCCTTGTGTGGCGGCTGTGGGGCCAAGGTCGGGGCGGGCGCGCTGGTGGGGACGCTGTCATCACTGCCGCTGCCATTGCGCCCCGAAGTTCTGTCCGGTCCCGGTGATGATGCGGCCATTCTGGCCACGCCGACGGGCGTGCAGGTGCTGACCACAGACCATCTGCGCAGCTTTACCCCGGATGCGGCATTGATGGCGCGGATTGCAGCGGTTCATGCTTTGGGCGATGTCTGGGCCATGGGGGCCACCCCGCAAGTGGCGCTGGCACAGATCACACTTCCCCGCCTGTCTGGCCCTTTGCAGGCCGATATGTTGGCGCAGGTGATGCAGGCCGCAACGGCGGTGTTCAGCCATGCCGGGGCCGATGTGGTGGGGGGGCATACCTCGATCGGGGATGAATTGACGATCGGCTTTACCGTGACAGGGGTTGCCACGCGCCCGATCACCAAGTCGGGTGCAAGGCCAGGCGACGCGCTGATCCTGACCAAACCTCTGGGGTCTGGTACCATCCTCGCGGCAGAAATGCATATGGCCCGCATCCCGGGCCTGCTGATGGGAGAGGTCTGGGCAGGCTGTATCGCCACCATGCAGCGCCCCCTCGGACGTGCTGCTGCGATCCTTGCCCCCCATGCCCATGCGATGACAGATGTCACGGGCTTTGGCCTTGCGGGCCACCTGCTGGAGATAATGGAGGCATCAGACACCGCCGCGATCCTGACCCTCGCCGAAATCCCACTGATGCTGGGGGCGGTGGAATTGGCAGCGGCAGGATATGCCTCCAGCCTCGCCCTCGATAACCGCGAAGGCGTGGACTGGCGGATGACTGGCCCGGAAGCTCCGCTGATGTATGACCCTCAAACCGCAGGCGGCCTGCTGGCTTCGGTGCCTGCCGATCAGGCTGAAAGGCTGCTAGCAGCGCTGCTGTCGGCAGGGGAAACCGCCGCCATCATCGGCACTGTGACGCAGGGGCCGGCCCACATGACACTGACCTGAGGCCCATTTTCTGTCCCGAAATATCCCCGCCGGAGGCTTCGCCGCCAGCAACCCTCTCAGCCCCCCAGAACCGCCACAGCCACCCGGTCTGCCAAAGCGTCAAGATCAGCCTCCCCCAAGCCATCGGCCGAAATTTCCCGCAGATCGGCACCGATGCGCGCTTCCTCCAGCCGTGCGCGATGCTTTTCATAGCGCGGGTCGTAATGCGCCTCCATCAACCCGTCCGCCAGCTCGACAAACGCCCCGCTTGCCGCCATGGCCTGCCAGTCGGCGATCTGACGTGCCGCGTGAGCGTGGCGCAATTGGCCGACCACCTGCGCCAGACGCGCTCCGTCAACCACCAGATCGTCATAGGCCCGCACAAGATACTGCGCCCGCGCCGCACGAGGGGCGGAGATGGCGATGCGGGGGGCTGCCACCATGGCTTTCCAGATCTCGGGTGGCAGGCGGCACTCGCCAACCTTGGAGCTTTCGGCCTCGATCACCACCGGGCGGGACGGATCCAGCCGGGTTATGGCCATGGCAAGCGCGCAGTCGAAGGCCTTCTGGGCAGGCTGCGCGCCCATCGATCCGAACAGCGACCCCCGGTGGCGGGCCAGCCCTTCCAGATCGATCACCTGCACACCGCGCGCAGGCAGGCGGTTCAGGATATCGGTCTTTGCCGACCCGGTATTGCCGTCCAGCACGACCACCCGGGCGGGAAACGGCGTGTCATACAGCGCCTTGACCACCAGGGCGCGCCAAGCCTTGTAACCGCCTGCAATGGTTTCCACTCGCCAACCGATCTGGCTGAGGATCATCGCGAACGACCCGGACCGCTGCCCGCCGCGCCAGCAATAAACCAAGGGCCGCCAGCCACCGGGCTTGTCCGCCAGCGGCCCCATCAAATGGCATGCCACATTCTGCGCCACCAGGGCCGCGCCCAGTTTGCGGGCAGTAAAGGGGTTCACCTGCTTGTAACTAGTGCCGACCTGCGCGCGCTCGGCATCATCCAGAACTGGCAGGCTGATCGCACCCGGCAGGTGATCTTCGGCGTACTCGGCAGGCGCGCGGGCGTCGATGATGTCATCAAAGCCATGCGCTGCAAGATCGGTGAGGGAGGTCAAGGTAATCGCCATGCTGCCTTGTAGCGCAGGCACATGAAAGGGGCCAGTAGGATGGGCGGTTCTTGCGCGTCAGCGCAGGGTTCGCCCATCCTTGCAACCGCCCCGGATGTGAAAACCGCCCGACCGGTGATTCCGGGGGATGGGCGAACCCGGCTTTGCCGGAACCGCCCATCCTACAGAAATACCTCGATCAGGCTTGGGCCTTTTGTCGCCATTGCATGGGCGAATGTGGCAACAAACTGGTCGATGTCGGTCACGCGGGTGGCGGGCACGCCATGGCCATTTGCCAAAGCAACCCAGTCCAACGCGGGATTTTCCACATCAAACATCCGCGCCGAATTGCGACCCGGGGTGGCCCCAACGGCG